>RZYD01000822.1 GCA_009930445.1 Bacteroidia bacterium
ATCCTACCTTAAAATATTTGCTTCCCTGATTAAAAAGCATGAAAATGCATCCTATGAATACCAGTGGCACGATAAATCCGGACAATTGCATTATAGCGTAGCACATATTGCCCCGCTTATCGAAAATAATAAACTAACGGGTTTTCAAACTATTAGCCGTGACGTTACTGCAGAAGTCATTACGAAAAATGAATTGCTCGAGACCAAGCAGCGCTTTGTGGAGTATATTCAATCCTCCCCGACTTCTGTGGCCATTATTACCCGCGAGGGTACCTTTACATATTGCAATCCTGCCTTTTTGCGTTTGATTGAAACGGACGAACCCAAACAGCCGGCACATACCTTTTTTTCTTATGTCTTTCCTGCGGATGAAGCAATCGCCATGGCCTGTATCCAACAGGTTGAAAAGGAGAAAAAACTTGCGGGGAAAGCGCTTCGTGTTTTGACTTCCCGCGGACAGGTTAAGCACATTTTGCTGGATGCACTATCCTATCCGGAAAACGATATTGTGCTGTACTGCAAGGATATCACTGAAATCATCACTGCAAATCAGTTGTTGGAAGAGCGAAATGCCCGCTACAAGCAACTGAATCAGGAGTTAAATGATAGTTATAATGAAAAAGCAGCCCTCTTGCGTTGCCTGCCCGATTTGATGTTTACTTTTTCGCGTGAGGGTATTATTGTCGATTATCATGCCAGCAGTCTGCAACAATTGTACGTTGAACCCCAATATTTTATCAACCAGCCGTTGCAAAAAGTATTACCGCCGTATTTGGCAGATGTTACAAAGAAGGCAATCATAAATGTACTGAAAAGTAAGCAGATAGAGGAATTCACCTATCATCTTCCTGCGGAGGGTAAAGATCATATTTTTGATGCGCGTATGGTTTATGTGAATAAAGAGAAAGTGCTTACTATTGTTCGGGATATTACCGAACGCCAGCTGCTTATAGAGGAACTTCGTCAGGCCAAGGAGAAAGCCGAGCAAAGCGATCGCCTGAAATCGGCCTTTCTGGCCAA
>RZYD01000012.1 GCA_009930445.1 Bacteroidia bacterium
TTTACTGGAAGGTCTCTTATTACTGTATTGTTTGTTGTAAATTGACCAAGAAGCACCTCCCTATTGCCATCAATTGTATAATAGACATTATATGATGTATACCCTCCAGTCCACGAAACGCTTAATGAACTAAGCGTCGTTGATCCACTTCTTGAAGATGGGATTTCTTCAAGAATAACATCAAACATTGAACCATCCCAATAATATGTTTTAACATCTGAAACAATATAGTCGTCATTGTATATCTCTTCATAGTATTCAATTGCCGTTATTTTTCTTGTAAATTCCTTACTTCTTGTTATAGATATAACCCTAAACGGCTTTGCAGCAATAGATACCGGACCCAGTGAATAAACTTCAAGCGGCTTGGGTTGTTTTTCAAAAGAAGAATTAACGGTTATTGTATTATATTCTCCATTAGATGGAACCGTGAATGTTTTTTCTTCCATTGAGTCATCGTCATCATGTCTAATTAACAATCCGTATGTAACCCCAGATTCAAGCGTAATAGTTTTATCAAGAGTAATAGTTGTACCAAGCACAGAAACAATTCTTCCACCAGATCCATATTTTACACAATCATGTTGAACTTTAATAACATCGCCAATAGTACAAGCGATGGCATCTATTGAAACATCAAACTGAGCAGTTCTCAATAAATGTTTATTATAGTTCATCAATAAAATCCCATGCCTTATTGCGACTTCTTTTCTGTCGCACGCATACAAGACAATATCTTGAGACTTTTCTTTATTGGCTGCGTTGTAATCTGGATCTCTTATTTCCAATACTGCCTTTTCCCATCCCATATCTTTATCATAATACGAAACACGAATGCAGTTTGCTCTATCGTCTTGTGGAAGATAGGTCATTTTAAAAGAATCTTTAATTATATTACCAACAGTAAATAGTTGACTTGCCACACACGGTCTATCTATTACAACATAGAATTTTCTTCCACGTTGAACTATATTCGCCCTTCCGATACTACAATAATAGTCTTTAATATCATTATACGTGATTCTACTATCAAGATACATTGTTGCAGTTATGTCTTCGCTTGTGCAGAAATCAGCCCAATCTACAAAATCTTGAGTGTAACATAGAGATTTATCTATTCCACAACCCCAAATTTTATTTGTCATTATATAGTGCATCGCCCACGATGGATTTAAAAGACTTACTGCTCCAACTCCGTCTACATAATACGTTGTTTTTTTTGCAATACACGTAACCTTTGGAACACCCCCAGACAATTGATCTGTTGCAAGAATCTTTAATCCAAGTAGCGCAACGCCCGGATATGATAAATCATCTCTTATTCCCTCTGACATTCCAGACCAATATATAGTTGACCCATATTTAGTATTATTTTCTGGCGGGCAATCTGTGAGCTCAACCTGAATTTCATATTTTCCCTGTGACGGGAATTTTATTTTATATGATTGACTTATAGCAGAATACGATGATCCAACGATTTTTAATGATTCTGTTTTGCCAATATATTCCTCCCAACAGTTTGTGTCTGTGGGGGCTGGAGTTGGAAGAATGGCTTTATACGCTCTGAGATAGGGAAAAAAGCCAGTCCTATCGCCCTCATCATAATGTTTATATCTAAGATAATACTTTGTGCATCTATATAATATAGAATTATATATTACAATTTCTCCAGGTTCATATTTCTCACCAGAAACAAACTCTTTCCATTTATCAGTTGTAACAACCTCTGGTTTATATATTGACCATGTTGTGGTGCCAACTTGTCTATATTTTATTGCCAATGTTATTGACTGTTCTTCAAGATCGCCATCCCTCATTTTCCATATTCCGGCAGGACAATTAAAATGAAGCTGCACATAATCAATACCTGTTCCGCTAGTGTATCTTGTTGTTGGCGTATCCTGTGTTAATTTTACATTAACTTGATTGTCTGACCAGGTATCATCAAAATAGGGAATTGTTGCTTGATTATCTGTACCAAGTCTTTTTTCTACATATAATTCAGAATAATAACCCGAAGGTTGCTCATTGATTTCAATTCCATAGATGTCTTCAATTTCACCTTCAGAAACAGCATAAAGCAAATACAGATAGTTTTTATCATCAACGCTCTCTGTATGTGATGAGATCAGTGGTGGCGCTACGCGCCTTTCTCCAATGATAATCGGAAGCCCTGTACCCTCTGCGGTTGCATTTCCAAAAGTAGACCATCCGTATGTCGGAGATTGTTCATCAAGAGATGTATCGATCTTGCCAGCAGGGAAAATTGAATTAAGTAGAAGCCCACCGCCCATCATAATGGCCGAAGATGTTATTCCGGCGACAATACTTCCAGCAGTAGTCAAAGATGTGGTCGTAACCCCTGCAACCGTTACGCTTTGCGTTAATCCCATTGATCCTGCAAGTGCGGGTCCAGCATACCAAGCCAACGCCGCAATTGCTATCATTCCAATCATCATGACTGGATTAGACCCGCCACCTCCACCGCCAAGCGGAACCGGAACAAAAACAATATTATCACCAGATTTCAATTGCATTTCCCAACTTGGCTTTTCAATAATCAATCCATTAATTGAACAAACTATTTCAATATTTGGATTTGGAATAGGATAAAACTCACAAAATATATCTTTTATCTTTTGGTTTTTATATTCAATTTCTTTAATAATCCTGTTTTCTGGAGCCCTTGGCTGAAACGGATTAAGTATTACCGTTGCTTGAATCTTCTGCATATTTATAATACCCTCTTATTTTATTTTTAAAAAACGGATGGGTTATCTTAAACACAGAAGACGTTGAATCTTCTAATGTATGAACAACATTTCCACTCCCAATATATGTTCCAACGTGCGTAACCATTTCTTTTATCTCTGGGTGTAAACCCATCAAAACAATACATGGAGCCTCTGGAAACTCTAATTTAATCCACTCTTTTGACGATTCTTGGCTTTCAAAAATACTATTTATTAAAACGCTATCTGTTGAATCTGCCTTAAAATCTGGGATTATTTTCCCCATCTCTTTGTGAACTAAAATAGATAGACCCATACAGTCGCATCCATCAAAATCTCTTCCGCCATTCTTAAATGGTATGCCAATCAGTTTATTTATATCAGACATAAAATGTATTCCCAATTCCTATACCAGGGAATCCTCCGAAGTTGTCAGAATTGCCAAGCTCCCTACATCTTGTAAGTGTCTTATTACAAGATGTAGCAACTCCAGAATATTTGCATCTCGAACCCTTGAATCCGTTTTGTGTTCCATTTTCTCCAACAAACCTACATCCAGTCCTTATCATTCTGCTTCCAATCAAAATTGAATATGGGTTTGTTGCGCCCAATGTAAAAGTTACCCAATTATTATCAATTGAAGTTGCCTTAACAATAAAATCGAGTTCAATTTCTGGCGGAATCTCTCCGCTAACACAAATTACATTTGTATTTACAACCATTATTTTAATAATGGCCCCAACCCCGCCATTAGCCTGATCTACATAACCATCAAGTATTCCGTTTATATTACATATTCTAATTGCAAACTGTGTTATTTCACCTTTAGATGAGTCACCAATCTCGTCCATCTCAAACGGAAACGGCTGCCAAACAGAACCCATCCACACAACGTCTTCATTAGTTGACGATATTCTTATGTAATCGTTTAATTGAGGAATATATACTTCTAAAAGAATACCCCAAACGCCTGTTGATGCTAGACTATTTTTTTCTATATATGCTGCTGGTGATAAAAGTATTGGCATTACAGAACCTCTATTTGAATTTCTGTTGAATACTGGCCAATCACTCCTGTCGAAGAAGCAGTTATTTCGTCTATTGAATAAATTACGGTATAATCACTGTCTTCAAAAATCATGTCTTTTTTAATTGTAAACGAACCACCTGAGTTTTCTATAAAATGGGCTTTTAATAAATTCCAATCTGCAATAGACATATATTCCCATGATAGAGTCCATTTATATTTCTCTCTAGTGGCTTTTGGCCTAATTTGAGTATATCCAGCTTCAAATTCTGATTTCAACTGTGGTTTTGATACCGTTCTATTCCTAGAAGATGGTTTTTGTATGTCTGGGAAGTCTGACACGATTCCTCCAAAAAAGTAGGCGAAGCCATTTAGGCCGCGCCTACAAATATATAAAATATTTTATGTTTATCTTGCCGAAAGCATATCCCTCAATCCAGATCTATTTCTAGCAATACCATCAACAACAACATCAATAATCGTCTGTGACATATCCCCTGATGAAGTTGATTTTGTTATTTTTAATGATTCGCCAGATTCATTTTTGATATTAACCGTTACATTTTGAGGTTTTGATGTTTGAGTTTTAAATCCGTTCTTTGGAATAACAACCTCACCCTTTTGCAAAATAGCTGGAAATTCATCTGACATGAGGCCATTATGAAATCTTGGTGCCCCATTAAACAACGCCGCATTAACTCTCATTCTAGAGTTGTGTGTACCACTTACAATTCCGCCAGAATGATGTTTAAATGCACTTAGCCAGCTTGTAAATTCGCCTCCACCTGTAGATGGCGCAGTTTTAGTGCCACCGCCAAACATTCCAAAAACACCACTCAACATTTGCGCTGCGATTTGATTAGACATAATTTGAGCCACAGATTGCATTATAGAATCAGCAAAACTTGACATTGCTTCTGCTGCGTCATCAAGATTTCCCTTGAATATATTAAAGAAACAATCTTCAAGACCAGACGACAATCCAGAAAAAATATCAGTCATAAACGTCTGTGTAGCTTCACCAAACGTCATCAATGAATTTTGAGCGTTTAACAATGCCGCATTTATTCCGTCATCAAAATCAACCAGCTTTGAAGACTCATGGATATAATCCATATATTCTTTCATCTGTTTTGCTAGGGTAGGATTAAGATCCTTCATTTCTTGCGTTATTGTGTCTTCAACATTATTTCTATGATCAATATCTGCTATATGCTTATCTGTCTTTCCAACCTTTTCTGCGTCACGTTTAATTGTCTTAAACGCATCGACCATCTGAGTTGCCACTTGTTGTTTGTGGATGTTTCTTAAAGTCTCTTCATATTCTTGCAATTGCTTGTCAAAATACCCAGCATATTTTCCAGCTAATCTAAACTTCTCACGCATGTCATCAAGCTTCTGATTAAGCTGAGATTCAAACATTTCTCCAGTCTGCTGAGAAGTATATCCAGCCTGCTCTAATTCATAACGAAGGCCGCTAAATGTATCCTTCCATTCCTTGTCGCCTTCTTTTAAAACAGTTTGTTCTCCAAGAGCTTGAATATCTTGAATAATCTTTTCTGCTGCACTCTTAATTGCTCCAGATGCACCAAGATCATCAAGTTCTTCCATCAAGTCTTTTGTCTTCTCAACCTGTTCATAAAGCTTCTGCTGCATTTCTGGGATTTCAATTTGTCCCAATCCAATCTCGGCCTTATCTTTCATTTTCTGAAATTTATTTAAAACAGATTCAATTTTTGACTCTGTTTTTTTATCAGACTTATCTCCATCATTGAGTTTTGGCTCTATCTTTGGCATTTTTTTCAATCTTTCTTCTTCTGCCAAAAACCCATTTAAATTAGAATATTGTGCATCTAATTGACTTAGTACGGTTGCAATCTGACTATCGGTTTGCATACCCTGAGCCTCATTGGCAAGATCAATTCTTTTTTGCTTTAATTCGGCTATTTTTTTCTTTGTTTCTGAAATGCTTTTTGTAAGTCTATTTACTGCAATAACAGAAGGATCATCAACTTTGAGTCCGTGTAAGGCTTCAATTCTGTTTACATCTTGAATAGCCTGTTCTTTCGATGGAAGACCCTCATAATCTATGCTTTTATTTGAAGCACCAGTATATGTGTTTGTTTTTACATTAGACACCTTATATCTAAACTCTAATGCGCCACTAACTTCGTTCCTTATTGTTTTTAAAAGCGGAGCAAGACCAAAAGATTCTTCCCTTATTAATGTAATTAAAGATTGAAATTGAGTTGACACGCTATTTTTCAAAATAAGCATACCATCTTTAAACTCAAAATCGATACCATTTACCCCATAAGAAATAACGTCTTTTGATTTATCAAGCCCACCATCAAGTTCAGAAACAAAAGAATCAAAGAAAACTTTTATATCGTTGCCTATATTTTTATAAGTATCAACAGACAACAATTTATCAATAACATCTTTGGTTTTATTTACATTATCTTGATCAACTTCAACCCTAAGTCCAAATTTGCTTTCAAGGAAAGATTGCATCTTTGAACCCAAATTTCCAATTATTTTTTCCCAAAGACTGTAAACAAAAGACATGGCCTCATATAACGATTGCCAATACACTATCTGTACAGCTATAGCTCTATCTATCGTATCTGAAAAATCAAAAATGGTTGACGCATCTTTCCCCTCAAGGGTCAAAACCTTATATAACCATGAATCAAGACTAAGCGGACTATTTACAATCGAACCAATTCTTTCAAGCGTCACTCCAATTGCGACAATTGCGGCAGTGATAGGATGTGCTCTTGCAAATAAATATGCTATTGTCCCAATAAATCCAGCCCCAACGAAATCTTTACCAAGGCCATATGAATCATCTCCAACTGATTCTTTAAGGCCATCTAGCGCAGAAGAAATATTAAGAATGCCCTCATAAACCGATGCTGAAAACGCAACAAACTTATAATTTGCATTCTCTATTGCACCACCAAGCTTTTGCCCAAATTCATTGGCAAATTTATTAGATTCTCTATTTAGATTATCAAACAGTCGAACGTATCCACCAACAACATTTTTTATGGCCATCATTGGTCCAGATTCCATCATTCTATTTTGAAATAGAAAAAATTTATCAGAAACCATTGAAAACATACCAGAAAGATTTGTAGCAATGGCCTTAGACGCACCCTTAATTTTTGAATCTGGGACATTATACGCATCTACGAGCATTTTTCTTGTCTCTGTTGCCAAATATTTTGTATTGGCCTTAAATCCAAGCATTGCAGTTATTCCGCGCTCTCTGAACATATCTGCGGCCTGTGCTCCGGCAGAATACATTCGAATAACCTGTGATGTTGTTTCTTCAACTGAAAGCCCAGATACGGCGGCCAAATCGGAAATAATCTTCATCCATTCTTTGGTTTGACCAATCGGATCTGCACCTTGAACAATACCTACAAACCTTGTGGCTCCTTCCAATATCTGATCATAATTGAATGGAACTTGTGCTGCAAAATTACCAATATCTGCAACAAGCTGTGATGCATCTTGCGCTGATCTTGTCAAGAATAATATTCTTGTATATAAATCCTCAACCTTTTTGCCAGCATTAACAAAGCTCATGCCTACCTGTGATGGATATATTCCAATGCCAGCCATCAAGGATTTCATTAAATTCAGCCCTTGATTAACCGTTATTATTGCCCTGGAGATAGATCCAAATCCACTTGTAGATGATCTGAAAAATTTATCATTCCATCCCGACACTCCACCATTTCTTCCGTTTCCACCACTACCAGATCCGCTATTTCCGCCGTTTCCACCGCCATCAATCATATTCTTCTGTATTTTAGAAGATCCGATTTTGCCAATAGCTTCTGCTGATTCTTTGGCTTCATTCTTTAATGCCGTAAATTCTATGCGAAGATTTTTTACCGGATTATTTAATGCTGAAACTGCTGGATCAACCTTTGAAATTGTTGCCAAGAATAAGTCAAAATATTCAATGTTTCTTTTTAACTGCAAAGACATTGTTGCAATTCTTGCAGAAACTTTGTTTATGGTTGTTGCAACCGCTTTTGATGCATTTTCTATTCTTGCAGAATTTTGTTCAAGTGTTGAGCCTATAGAATAAAATGTATCAACAATCTTTTGTGAAAACGGTTTTAATTTATCGGCGGCAGTCATGTAATCTTTAACTGCCTTTTCTATATCTCCAATATAAGATGCCGTTTTCCTTCCAAATCCAAACCCCTGGAACACGTCTTTTGTTCCAGATGCCATAGATCCAAGTCCTGTCAACGCCTTCTTAAATCTCTCAATTGTAGCCATAAGGCTCTGAAGATTTCTAAGGGTTGTTCTTGATACAGTTATCCCCTTTAATGCAGATGATAACTTTGGACCATTTTCTTTTAGATTAGCAATAGCGTCCGACAAACCCTTAGCATCGGCGGCCAAAGATTTAAAATTCACATTATTCATAATGCCATTCGCGGCATTAGTTATAATGGTTGCGTTTCTTCCATAAACATCTTTTGTATTATTGGCCAAAGTTTTTGACGAATTAATATAGGCATTCAGTCTTTTATAGCCATCTGTTAATGCGAGAATTGCGATTTCAAACGTCTTTGAAACTTCTAAAAGACCATTTGCAGAATCTTTTATAAATGCATTTTGAACAGATAATCTTTGCGAAAGATCGTCTGTAACGCTAACCAATGTTTCAAATCTTCCCTTAATAATATCAACACTTCTGCTGATTCCATTTGCAGTAGTTTCAAAATTGCCATCAAGTTCTGACATTGCAGAAACAACAGTAACAGTTTTCTGTTTAACATCAGAGACAACAGATAGAATTGAATCAGTTTTGTCACCATTAGATTTTATCTTCTTGCTAATGGTGTCTCCGTAAGAGAAATCCTTCATTCCTCTAAGCGAACTTGACGCAGTAGCAAGTGCGTCTGCTGCACTTGCCAGTTTCTTTAGTTGTGACACCGCACCAGAAACATTATCACCAAAATCCTTCTTTGTTTTTAATGCGGCTATTCCGTCATTTATATTTTTAACAGCGGGTTTTATTTTCTTTCCAGAATTTACTATCTTTTCTGCGGCATCATTTAATTTACCAACCAATCCGATAATGTCTTCAATCTGAGATTTTGTTTTCTTTCCCGCCTCTTCATAGGCATTTTTAACTGCCGTTCCCAATTGTTTTGTATTTGTTCCAATGGCGTTTATTTCGCCAATACTATTCTTAATATTTCTAAAACTCTCAGAAACACCAGTGGCAAATTCATCAATTGAGATTTTCATGGCCCCAAATCCTTCAGCCATTTCTTTTGCAACCCCAAGAGATGCTTTTGATCTATCTGAAATACTATCAAACGGCTTAAACATTCTTTCAAATGCATTTGCAGCCTTTGTAGAATTCCCATCTAATGCCGCAACAAATGCTGTCAAAGACATATTTGCATTCGCTATTGCTGCGTTCATGTTTGCTAAAAAGTCAACTACATTATTTCCATTTACAGTTGCTTTTTTTGAGCTTGCATCTATCGATGTATCAGTTTTTATGGGTTCAGATACAGTCTTTTTTGTAGTTTTTGAACCCCTTAATGCGGCTTCTTTTCTTTCAATTTCCATCGCGTACCTGTCGGCTTGCGATGATTGAGATTTTGCTATTGCTTTTGTTTCTTCATCAATAGCTTTTGTTTTTTCTTGTTTTGATTTTTCTATGGCCTTAACAGTTTCATTAGCTTCTTTTTCAATCTTTTTAGACATGGAATTGTCTATGACATCTCCATTCTTAAAAGACTCAAAAGCTTTACCCATCTGCAAAATGCTATTGCCAAGACCATCAAACAACGTCTGGATTCTGGAAATTTCTTTTTCTAAGTTTTGTTGAATACCCTTGATCGCTGAATCAAAAACTCCAGCGATTAAGGCCATTCTTTTCTGCAAATCTTCTACATTAATTGCACCTTGAAGTTCTGTAAATTTTGCTCCAACCGCTTTAATGAAATCATTCATAATACCTTGGAATCTTCCAATGTCTCCACCAAGACCAGAAAATTTCATTCTCACGCCAGCAAGAGCAACATTTATTTTCTCAACATCATGTTTTGCCTGTTCTTCAGCTATCCACAACGATTTCGAAATATCTTCATGTATTTTTGAAAGCTTTGCATTAATCTTAACATTTCCAATTTGAGAGAGTTGGCCGTTTAACCTAAAAACAGCCTTGTCTATGGTATCAAATTTTTTGACCATTTCATCGACAAGTCGGCCAACTCTTTCAATATTTTGTGTGAATCCAGAGACATCAAGCTCAAGTTTGGCTGATACACCTAAATCATTAGACATATTTTATCCTCCCATTAATGCTTTTAATCTCGTAAACTCTCCTTTATCAAATCCAGCAAATCCATCGTCCTCACGGACAATTACATCGCCCCTTTCGCGCAATAAACCCTGGACAAGTTTATCTGCGCCACCCATTACACTACACACTATTGAGCACATTCTCAAATCTTCTTCTGCCATTATTCTTGATACATTTTGAGACAATTCCCAAAACATATAAATTGGCATTTTCATAATAGTGTTTAATGACAAATGATAGAAATGCATAAGTTGACATATGATATAGCCAAAATCTATCTTTTCTATCTCTGGGACATTAGAGGCTGCTATTTTCCCTCAGAATCCTTGTCGGGATCGCCGCCCTGCGAAATAGAGATAAGAGCAGACAGTTCACCAATCTCAAGATCAGTCAATTCATCTTCAGTCATATCGGTCAATTTGGTAAGAACCTTAACCATAACATCAATACGAGAATCATCATCTAAAGCCTTCTTCATCTCATCGGTGAACGGCTTCAATTCCTTAACCTTCATGCCGCGAATAGAGTGTTCAACGCCATTAGAAACAAACTTCTTACGATTCGAAAACTTATCAAGATTCATAATTTCCATTTTTTTTTCTCCTTGTGCATGGGGGCCTATGCCCCCATTATATCGAATATTTTATATATTAATTAAGGCGCAGTATAACCAAAAGTAACCCATCCATCAGTCCCCTTCAGGGCACGGAAGGTGATCTCATATACGCGCACGTTTTCTTTTTCGAATGAAAATTCAAGTGACGGCTTCGGAACTGCGTAATGAACAGTAATCTTTTCAGAAGCCCCACCAGCAATAGGAGTTATAATTAATTCATATTGACTGTCGGCACCAAGACCGGCAGACGGGATCATTGATCCGCCAGAAGCACCAGACAACGCCAACGCCTGTGTGTCTCCTGTTCCAGTAAGTGTTGCTCCAGGGAAAAGATTCACGAATTTCGACAAATCATATTCGGCCATAGGAACCGTAACTTCAAAAGACTGCGACGTGATCAATTCATCAAGAGCCGCATCAGCCTGATCAACCTTTTTTTCGATTGATTCGGCAGAATATGAAACCTTCACAAATCCACTGGTATAACCAAGATCGGTCCCCTTGTACGAAACATTACAAACGCCCATTTTAACTAACGATGAGTCAGCCATGTATATTTCTCCTATATAATAACGTAATAAACACCAAACTTAAAAATAACCACCTGCAAACCATCAGTCATGGTTTGTTCAATTGGATATGGATAAGCAACAGCCTCAACTTCTTTTATTTGATAGACAATTTCATTGTATGAAAAATTACCTCTAATATCATAAATAAAAGAAAACATCCTATTTCCAAAATCAATAGCATCTTTAACCCTCCAACCATTTATATTTACATGAAGTCTTGCGTATCTCATGTTTTTAATAGATTTTACCGGATTAGTATTTGCTATTGTCTTCAAAACAACATTTTTATTTCCAACAGCCTTTTCCAAAAAGAAAGACTCACCAGAGATCAATTCTGGAAAATTTATCAAAATACTGTCGGCTAATACTTTTGAAATCATTTTAGGTTATCCTTGACGTATTTCGTTAAATCAAATTTTGTCTCAAGAACTGCTCTTTCTATAAATTCACCGCCAACAATAACGTCAACGCTCTTCTGCTTTTCAACAGATTTATCACCAAGATTCCATTCTCCTGCTGGAGAAATATTTCCACTGGCTTCTTTGCCATAATGTTTTCCATTCTCATCTATAGGATCTGTTGACACTACAAATTCTGCTGTGTTTCCCGTCATCTTAAAATCAAGAGAAAAACTTTCCTCTAATTCGCCAGAATCTCTTGGGGCCATTTTCTTGGCTGTTTCACAAATCTCCCTTGCATATTCATACATCCCATCTCCTACTAAAGTATGAATATCATCAAGGTGATTTATTAGTTTTCTTTTAAAAGCATAAAGCCTATTGTTATACATTTAGTGTTCCTTCACTATTAATTCATAGTGGTGCGGAGTTCCAAAAAAATCTTTTACAATTACCTTCATGACCAATTCGTAAACAATATCTTCAATTCTGAACATTTTATATTCTTTCTTGCCAAAACTAATGTATGGTTCAGAATTTCTATATGGGATATACAGCTTGGTTTCATATCTATTTTCTTTGGTTGTTGCGGTTGTATTCTCCGATATAATCTGAGTTGACATGATTCTACAATCCAAAGAAGTTTCAGAAGTTGGAATAATATCCCCAAAAACATCAATCTGGTTTTCAATCACGTATATTTTATCGGTTAAGATCATCTTGCTCCTCAATTACACTAATAAGATGCGAACAGTTTGGATGCCAAATTTTACCTCCATCAGAGATTTCATATATTGATGGAAGATTTTTGTTTTTACCAGATATTGAAATAAGGGTTCCATCATATTTAGAACATTTGTTTTCGCCAGCACATTCAAGAATTTTTGCCGTATCAAAACCATCAGTGATCATTGCATATATATATGAATCAAGCTCGACAGAACTCATTGTCGATCTTGCTAACATTTCAAAATATCCTCCAGCATCACGCTTTCTATTTAGTTTATCCTCAAACACAAACATTATGTCAGTATGGTTTGAAGACACACAAATCTCACGCGCCTTGTTTCTGGAGATGTTTTCGTATTTCATTAGCCTTTGTATTTTAATGCAATCAGACCTAATTGAGGACCATATTTGATTCAACATCCTGTCTCTTTGTGTCAAAATATAACCATTAATATCTTCAATATATAAATACACCGTGTCTGCATATCCATTCGGGTCCACGCTACTTTTTAAATTTATACTTCGCGCATCTTTTTTTTCAGACCTAATTGAATAATTAGCCAACAAAATGCATTTCTTCAAAAGATTTTTGTTTAACTTTGAAACAAAGTCGTCAATTATAGACTTAATTTCTCGCTTAATCTTACGATTAAATATATTGGTCCCATATTTTTTATCATTTCTATATTTAATCATGGCTACATATATTTTATTAACCATGTTTAAATATGATTCTCTTGTCTGTCTTAGGACTATTAATTTTATAGTCCTATCCTTGCTTGTCCTTTGTAAATAATACTCTTCAAAACCACTGATTTTTTCGGCCATACGTTAGCCTCTTGAAAGTGTTAATGAAAGATCAATAAAATAAGATAAAACAGAAATCGCACCCGGAGCAAACTTCTTATATGGATTGTATGATGGACTTCGAGATACACTCGTTTCAGCTGAATATGATTCTCCGGTTATTCCGGTGATTGAGGCTCTTGCGGCATAATCTATTTGATTTGCATATTTATTGTAATATATTGCCTGTATTAAGCACGCCTCTTTGACCTCATTCATTCCGTCTATGGCAATACCATTTTTATCATAGGCTGAAACTGGGAATTTTCTATTCTGCGTAGCGATTTTTTTATCATAAGCAATCTTTAGCTTATCTATTGTTTTTGTCGCCTCAAATAAAAGTCTTGTCTTCGTGTCATCATCCAATGTTGACCATCCACCATCATCAAGCAAATCATCAGCAAGAGCATCAGCATCATCAAGCGTCAAATAGCTATTTGAATTAACACCACCAACATCTGCCACTATTTGACTTGGCATAGATTATTCTTCCGTTTTAATTTTCTTTGTTTTTTTAACCTTATGGTGTTCGCTATCAACAGATTCGTTGATGACCACTTCGCTTTTAACCTCAAATGTGTCTTCTGCTTTTACCTCTGCTTTTACCTCTGCTTTTACCTCTGCTTTTACCTCTGCTTTTACCTCTGCTTTTACCTCTGCTTTTTCAGAAGTCTTCACGGCATCGGCCATTCTCCTACGCAAATTATGTCCTGTAAGACTCATTATGCCTCCAATAAATATGGGGCGATTTCTCGCCCCATATCGATAATTTTATATATTAGTTGGTGATCAGAGCAGCCATAGGAACATTTTTGCGCTCAAACACGCGGGTCCAAGCAGTAGCACCAGCCAACTCAGCGTTGGTCGGAGACTGACCGGCAACAGTGCCAACAAACTTATAACCCATGGGATGCATCAGGAAGTGACGACGGTTGACGAAATATTCAACGCCCTCGCCATCAGCAGCCAATTCGTCACGATCAATAGCAACCGGAACCTTCGCAGATGTTTCACCATAAGCAATAGAACCAGGAGCGAACAGATACGTGGTATAGGTTTTCTCAGTTCCATTGGTTCCAGTAGGCAGGGCGTCAGAAACGACCACGCGCATACCCATATAGGTCGGGATCACGACTTCGCCGCGAGCATTCGGGATAAACTGAATCAAATTCTGTTTCTGGAGTTCCTGATACACTTTTGAATGCACAGCAATAACGCGGATGTCATCAGCGGCATCGCCCATCGTGCCCTTGGCATCAATGATAGCACCAGCAGAGATCTTCACGGCATCGACAGCGGTTGCAGCTGATACGTTCAACACGGAATCAGCTATGGTATCAGCACCACCAAAAACGCCATTTAAGGTTGAAATCAAGGTGTTCTGAATTTTACGGTTCCAGAACGGGGCGATGCGTTCAGCAACAACACGCATTGGATCGTCACCGGCCAAAATACCGGCCAGATCAGCAGCACCAAAAGACACGGCACGACGACAGATGACAGCGATCTGTTCTGCGGCATCAACATTATTCGGAACAATGCTGGAGGCGGGATTATCAGAAGTCACCTGATCATTTCCATCCAAATCATGCCAGAAGGGCATCTGAATGGTTTTACCACCATTAGCCATTTTGGCCTCAATGGCGGCATCAGTAACCACAATGCCACTCTCGAAGAACGCGGAAAGCTCCTTGGTCTTCTCAACGACATAGGGCATGAATACTTCAGGAATCAGAACGTCAGAAATGCTAGTAATAGCCATAATTTAATACCTCTTTAATTTGTTTATTTTCTGTTTGCCTCGGCCTTGAGCTTTTCAGCAAGGCCGGGATCGGACTTAAAAATCTGACCCTGTAGAGTCAGATTAAAGGTTTCCTTCTTCCACGGATTGTTAATTGCCTTCCCCTGGAAGGAATTTCGGGAACCAGCCCCAAAGGTCGCGCCTTCAAACAGATGCGCGTGCTCCTCCATCATTTTAAGTTCTGCAATTCGTTCAGCGACAGTCATCGGTTTTGCAGTCTTGGTACTGATGCGCTCTGTGCCATCAGTATCCAGAATGAAAATGGAACGTCTTCCAGTGTTATCATCCTTCCGCACAACCGCCTCCGACATGATGGCCATTTCTACATATCGAGGGTTGATAGCCTTTGCGGACGCAGCCGCAATGCTGATTTCGTTTCGCAGGATTGTATCGCCAAGATCAGCCTCTAGCCGCTCAATGGTTTTCTGAAGATTGGTGATCAGAGAATCCTTGTCCTGCAAAGCCTTTGCATGCTCGGCCTGCATACGGGACGCCAGCTTCTCCCATTCACCATTCTTTTCAGCTTTTTCACGCTCAAGACGATCTTGTTCAGCCTTGAGCTTTTCAACTTCTGACAAATCAACGCCAGAAAACTTCTTCTCCATCTCTTCCATCTTCGTCTGGAGATCCCTCACCTGATTACGATACTTTGCAGACTCCTTTCGCAGCTCCAAAACATGAGATTCTGGAAAAAGCTTCTGATCTGTGTTCGTGTCTGGGTTCGTATTGATATTGGCGCCGTCAGTCGCATCTGGCGTCTGACCATTGTCGTTCGTGTCACTCATTAAAAAATCCTCCAAAATGTTTGTAAAAATATGAGAACCTGTCTCATTGCCTAAATATGTTATATCGATAATTTTATCGAATTAACTATCCTGTCTTTTCTTTTTCTGTTCAGCGCGTTTACCTTTATCTTCGATTCGTTCTTTGATTCGATACTTTATTCGTTGTGCCTCAGTCTTTGTATTATCGCTAACCATTTTCTCTTCTGCGCGGGTTTTGTTCGCTCCGTGAGCGTTGTTGTCTTCTCCGCTCTGCGACCCGTTAGATGACGCGCCAGACGCCTTAGAAGCGATTTCTTCCGTGTAATCCGTTTCCTCAATTTCCTCGTTGATCTCGGTCAGGATTTCTGGCGGAATTTTCGGAAGGGCCTTTTTCGCCACACGCTTCATGATCTCCTTGTTGAATCTTTCAGACACTCCAAGCAGGGTAAGCTCCTGGGCAATAAGAATTTCATCGGACAGAGATTTCACATCAAAATCGTCAGGATAATCAACCTTGAAATCATCTATTGTAATACCACTCCATTTTGAGAAAAGGCTAACAATAAGATTCTCTGCTTTTTCAAGTGCAGTCGCTTTTGTCACAAGCATCTTGTTTAGTTTATCAAAATCGTATGATCTTGAAACTCCACTGGCAGCTTTTGACTCTGAGACAACCTCTCCGGCCAAACCCATCGATGCATAAAGCTGTTTAATTTGCGCCTGAACCATATCAAGAATAAACTGAGCCTGTCCTGCATCTGGCGCGATATACGATGGGGCCATTCCAGCTTGACCAGAATATGTGATAATGCGCTTTGTTGATAATGTTAAAAACTGTTCTTGTAGTTTCTCATCATCAAGAATCGAATCCATTGGAAGTGCTTCTACCGGAAAAATCAACTGAGAAAACGTCTGGTCATTTACAATAACATCAAGACGACTCCAGTTGTTAAAAATGGCACGATCAAGATACGCCACATCTGCAACGGTCGAGGCTCCACAAAATTCACTATATTCTTCTCCGTCAAGCGGAATAACCGGAACCACTCCAAGATTAGTCTGCGGCGTTGATTTTTCAGCCACATATTCTCCACCTTCATCAAAGACAAAACAACCTTCTCTGGTCCAAAGTCTATATTGACTTGTTACGTCCCCGCTTGATTCAAATGGATCTTCGTCATCACGAATACTCTCTTTAATCAAAAGCCATCTAATAGCCCCGTTTTCATCAAATGAAATATCAAGAACATTTTGAGGAAAAACCATATAAACATAAGGCTTCTCTTTTAAATTGTCTCTCTGTGTTCCGGTTCGCTCCTCTTCTGGAAGTTGTCTTTTGTCCATGACAATATAAACTCTTCCCAAGACAGACGCCATTGACGAAAAATATTTTAACTTTTGATGCATTGGTGTACCAAGACCATCAACATTATCATAAAAATCAATAAGAAGTTGATTTGTCATCACTCTTGTAGGTTGCGCCTTAAACAAGTATGAAATAATCAAATCAACAATTCTGCGAGTATGGTTCTCTCTATAGGCACGCTCTTTTCTTTTATCAAATTCAACATTGCCTTCTTTGATATATTGGAAAAGATTGTTGCTTATATATTTCATCCCACCTTCATAAGAAGACTGAAGAAAATCCCACACACTTTTATGCGTGGCGTATTCTGGATGTGTTCTATTAATTAACTTGCTTCCATTCACTGTTCCTGTTGACACATATTGCTCCGCTAATATTTAAAGCCTTTATATACAACTGGCCTTTCTCTGTAAAAATGTGAAGTTAAAGCGTATCTGTTTCTGTCCATTGTGTGATCGAACTCTTTTACAGGTCTATCAACACCAATTTCTTGAGCCCTATCATCCCAAACATAGGCTCCAAACTCTTTAATTGTTTCCATGCACGATCTATCAACATAAAATTTTCCACTTCTTAAAAGAGTAGATACGTATCTAATTCCTTCAAGAACATCATTGTTGGCATGTGAAATCATAAATCCATTATGTTTTAGTTCTGCAATAAAACTAGATGCAGATGGATCAATATAAATAGCAGCAGGACGAACACCTTTAAGGAACATCTTGAAATCATCAGCATATTCTCTGTCTGTCTTCTGTCTACCTTTTTCCCTGCCATTATAATAATATTCTCTTACAAGATAAACTGGACCTCCGCCCCTATTATACCCGTATAAACCAAAAGTGCATGGATTGTTCGTTCCATAGTCAACGCCAACTATATATGTATCAAAATTTGTTTTTCCTAAACCGCGAAGAACTGCGTTGGTGTCTACAACATGAATAGATTCATCCCACATGTCATAAACTGCACCTTCTGCCAAAACCCATTGTCCAAGAATAAAACGCTTATAGAATAATCCAGTATATTCATGTTTTAATGCCTCAACATATTCTGGGTCAAGATTTGGATTATCGTCAATCGTAAACGAATAACGGTTTATATTATTTATGCCGCTACCAATTCGATCAAGATAACTTTCTTTCAGCCAATGATATGGAGAGTCTGGGTTTGTTGTTCCGAAAAATTTAGCACCACGAACAGACATACGAGATAAAAGCATTGTGAAAAAGCTTTCAGGCCAAAGCGTGATTTCATCACCATAGGACATTTGTGTTCACATCTGCTCGCTAAACAGATGCCGTCAATATAATTGACCGCTGCATGTTTCCATACAGATCAGACTATATCATCATCCAATTATATGGATGTCTCCCATTTCCACCCGCTTGAGTGTACTTCCTTTCGGAATAGTCTTTGAGCATTATTCTTTACAGTAAAGAATCTTTGTTGCTGATTGTCTTCGCCATTATGCGCTAAGAGTTTCCAGCAGTTAGAGAGATTTGCTTAAAACATTACTATTTTAAGGGGCTACCTATTTAACCCGCTAATGTCATACCACGAATACGCTGTTCTGAACGCTCATCATAAGCAGATGCCAAATAACACTGCCTTCCATAAATATAAACAACATCACCACGCAAATCTATAATCTTATCATTGGTCATCTGGACCATTGTATCTATCAAGTTTCTCTTGATAGTTCGCTCTGTCTTCCCAACAATCAACAGTAATCCTGGCGGTGCTTCTCTTACAAACTCAAGCCATCTAACAATAGATGCAATTGTTTTTCCAGATCGTACAGATCCTTCCCAAATATTAATACGTTTGGTTGATGTTATAATGGATTTCATTGCCTTATCTGAAAATTTACCAAATTCAAATCCTGCACTCATTATAAATCATCCTCGATAATAAAATCTTCAGGATGAAGTTCTCCGTCAATGTCTGATGATTTTTCATTTTCTTCTGGTGAATCTTCTACATATTGACTTCTGATGTCCTTAATAATGTCAACAAGATCATCAATAGAAGTTCTTTCTTTTCTTGTATTAATGTCTTCAACAGTATTCTTCTGAATGGTCTGAACCATTATTGAAACTTCAGCCAATCTTCGCATTTCCAAAGAATTTAGACTGTCATTAAAACCAGTCATAATAATTTTGCCAGAAGGGTCCTTCTTTGTGTTGAAGACCTTCGACATAATGACCTGCTTCAAAGCCTTTGAGATATGAAACATATCTTTTGAAAACTGGACGATCTCCGAGGCGTAATCTACAGCCTTCTTTTCCATCGCCTTTTTTCGGATCAAATCTTGATACTCTTCTCGCTTTTTAACCCAATCTTTAGCCATTGAATGTTTAGCTGCCGTGTTCTTTTCAACTCCATATCTATCAGCTATTTCAGATAATGACGGGTAATAAAGCGATCCATCTTTCAGCGCGAATCCTGTTACATAATCCTGTTCAGCCTGAATCCAATTTGTTTTTCCTCGCTTCCCAGAATCAAGCTCTATTTCCTTTTCGCCTTTTCCCTTTTTTGCCACCAAATACTCCTATATCGAATTACTCATATATTATTATGACAATTCAAAACTTCCATTACAATGAGGACAGGTTACAGTAGTCTTGGTTGAAATATCGGGCTTTTGTGCCTCATCTTCATCTTGTGGAGATGGATCTTCAAAGCCATCAATTCCAGAATTATTAAACTGGCTCCAATCAAATTCCAACATGCCCTGGAAATTATCCATTTCACCGCGTGTGAATGGCATTGTTTCCATAACATCATCTACCTCGTATTCTTCACGAATATCACGCATAACTTCAGCCAATTTAATAGAATCAGTACCGAATTTAGTTTCGTTTGTTTCAACAGCAATTCGTTTTGCTTTGGCATCTGAAACCTGTCCAAGATTAAAACAAACAACCTTATCGTACCCAAGATTAATAAGAGCTTTTAATCTATGATTGCCATTGACGACCTCAAACGCGCCATCATGCAATTCACGCACAATCAGATTTTCAACCTGACCATGTTTTTTAATATTTGCCTCAAGCTTTTTTAACAGCTTTGGGTCGTCTGTTTTGTAATTCCAAACAGCAAGGGTTAAATTTTCAATATCAACCTCTATAATGCTGGAAATCATTTTGTTTTGTAAAGTCATTTTATCCCCTTGATCCATTCATCAACATCGAAATCTTCCCATATGACTCCGCGATGAGTCCATAGATTTGTCATATCCTGTTCAATATCCTGCCACGCCTCAATTTCAACCTTACATTTCTCCCAATAATTTTTTGTCTTGTACCAGTAACGCAAAAGATCGATATCTTTCTTTTTACGCTTTCGCTCAAAATATACTGATCTTCCATATTTATTGAAAGAAACCCATGTTGTATGGTCAACAGAATAGAACGGATAACGTCTATAAATTCTAAGCGTTGCTATGCCCAGGCCATGAATCCTAACATTATCCCTTGATCGCCTAAATATCCAGTCCATGTACGCATCAGACACTTCATCTGTAATAGTTTTTAATCCTGCCCATCCACCAGCACCAACATATGGATATTTTTCGCAATAATAATCCAAAAGATAGTTGTGCTCTTTTTCTTTCCAGTCTGACAAATGGATAATCGGAATAATATATGTATTTGGACATTCTTTTTCCAAGAATGCTTGATTGTCTAAAGTTTCCTTTACATCGATAGTATCAAGATTAAAACATTTTCTAAGACCGTATTTGTTTATAAACTCTGCATAATCTTCAACTTTAATTTCAACTCCAGCAACACGAGAAGTATAGCCACCAGAATCCATCAAAAGATCAGATTTGTCATCAACGTATGGCCCAATGGTCTTATTGATATAATGAAAACTCTGAAGAATATTTTTTGCCCCATTTTCAATCAAATGAGCGCAATGATTTTTTGAATCTGCACCAGCGAAATATAGCTTCATTAGCCACCCATGTTTTTAATAGCGACCCTTATCTCGTTAATCTCTTCCCCTCTATTTTTTGCAATCGCATAATTTAAAGCTGAATCAATCGAGGTCATAGGATTGATTCCGAAGTGACTTGAAATATCTATACCATTGCTTGCGAAAGCTACAAATTTTCTTAAACAAGATCGACAAACGCCACATTCTTTTTCTCCACTCGAATAACAACTTCTGGTATTAACCAATTCTCGAATACTGAATTTAGCATCAATATATTCTTTTACTATTTGAGATTTTGTCTTGTCTTTATAAGGCAAAGACACAGTAAATCCTTTCGATCCCATAATTGTACTGGGATTCTTATTAGGATTTGAAAAAATGTGCCTTAAAACTTCATTTGTTTTATCTGCAAATTCATAATCTTTATCATTGGTGGTGTCGCCAGCAGTAGCACCAAGAGTTACATGGCTTCCATAATATGCCCCGATCATAACGAAAAACAAATTACGCATAGGAACAATTTCATTATTCAACTTCTGATCACGAAGATAGAGTCTATCATCAAATATGACATTAAAACCATCAAGATTCATGGCATTAATAGATTGGATTTCATTCATCTGTTCTGGAAGTCCAATGTTGCAATATAGCAAAATGTCTGGAGATGTTAATTTGGCAATAGCATAACTATCCATGCCGCCAGAAAATAAAAGAACGCTTTTTCCCATGCTATCGCCTCCATTTCCACAGATAATGTTCAAACCGTCTTGCAATTCGTTCTGATTCATCAACAATTTCTTTTTCTGTGATAAATCTATCTTGCGCCATCAATTCGAGCCTTGCGGTCAAAATATGACAAACCTCATGCAAGGCACACCTCTGAATTTGATTTTTTGTTACGGGTTGATCATACCAGTCTCTTGTAATGTTAATGTGTGCATTCAATCCATCAGGACTAAAATGAACAGATGCGTAAGCATTATTTTCAACCGCTTCTCCTTCGCATGAGAATGTAACCGTCCAATCAGCCAAACCAAACGATTCAAGCCATTTAATGCATTCGTCCTTGAAGAATTTAAACAAATCGCTTGTTACAATATTCTTTTTTAAAGAAGCCAAAATCCCTCCAATGGGCATAAAAAAACGGAAGATAC
>RZYD01000823.1 GCA_009930445.1 Bacteroidia bacterium
AATCATTCAAATCATATTTACTTGAAAGATCTAATAATGTGTTCACACATAAGTCACTATTAGGACTATCACTAATTCTCCAAGCGACTACTTCTCTATTAAATAAATCCATAATAGTATTCAAATAATACATCTTTTCTAGACAATATAGGTAAGTAATATCAACAACAAATTTTTTTCTAGGAGTTCCACAAAAGAAGTTTTGTTTTAATAAATCTTTAGGTTTTCCCACTTTCATTTCTTTTCTTCTTTTATATTGCTCTGGTGTCCATTTTTTCACTCTAACATGCGATAACAGGTTGTTTTCCTTCATTAAACGAAGAATTCGACCTTCTCCAACTTTTATATTTAAGACTTCATTTGCCACTTCTTTCATAGGTCTATAACCAATTGCATATGAGGTTTCTTTTTGAACTGACCTAATAACTTCAAGTATTTGGTTGTTTAAAGTTTCTTTATCTTTGTTCCTTAAATATTTATAGTAAGCCTCACGTGAGATTCCAGCAATACCACAAAGCATTGTTATATTGTTTATATCTTTGTTAGTTAATGCAGAAAGGATTATTTCTTCTCTTTTTTTTTATGGTACTTATTAGGATCAATTCCATTAAGCTCTAGCATACTTTCTAGGTAAGCTATTTTATGCCTATTCCATTCATGTTCTTTCTTTAACTTAAGGTTCTCTTTTATTAAATCATCATTATCAATAATTTTCTTTGCCATATATTCAACCTCCATTAGAGCTCTTGAATCTCCAATAGTTTGTGAATACAGTTTAACAGAATCCTTGCATTTAACAAGGATGTCATTTCTTTCATTTACCCATTTTAGTATTGTTGGGTATTCAACCTCATATTCCCTTGCTAAATCAGCAATATTTGCTTCATTAGTTAAATACTTAGTAATAGCATTTAGCTTATTACTAACCGTTTGGTGTTTTCTTCTTTTCTTTTTCATAGATTCTCCTCTAGCTGTAAACTAGAGGAGGTGCAGTTAACTTCTAAGTGTCAACTTAAATG
>RZYD01000824.1 GCA_009930445.1 Bacteroidia bacterium
TGTGGCCAAAAATACCGAAACACTTACGGCACAATATGGAAAAGAAAATATTGCCTATGGTATAAGTATCAATCATCCCTGGTATATCCAGTATTATTTTCCCGACACATTCGACATAAGATACCGGATAACCGACAACCGCGGAAATCAGGATATTCTTCGGCTAAGTGATAGTCTGGATCAATGCCGTACTCCATATTTTCTTTACGCCTGGACAAAACCAGTACCACCGGAAACTGACCTGATTATCCGTGACCGCTATCCAACGGTTCTTTTCCGAAAAACGTACGACGGGCTTTCAGAAATAACGCTGTACAGTAATATTGTACCGCATGATGAGCGTTCAAAGCCTGTTCCGGATACTACAATCAGAATAAGAAAAAAGCCAGCACCTGGGGATACCATTCCATACTGGGAGATAGACAGTAGCAGGCAATTCAGTGAAAGCATCCATTATTCCTTTCCCGCTCAACGGAAAACAAAGGCAATAAAAATCGAGGCCACTGCAAAAATCGCTACAACAACAGAAATTGATGGCATTCAGTTGGTGCTCGCCTTGCATGACCCTCAAGGAAAAACCAGACAATGGTACTCTTCAGCGGCAAAATACTACCTTCACAAAGGCCAGCAAGGCACTATTTTTTTAGTCCGAACGTTTGAATATCAAACATTGGAACCAGGAGATGAAATAAAAGTATACCTGTATAACCCCAGGGGAATGACTTTTTATATTTCCGAATTAAAACTGGAAAGCTATGAATTTCAATAATTTAATAGTTATTTTTTTTCTTTTGACCGTATTCACGGGCTGTACCAGAACCCAAGAAACCTACTATGCAAACGGAGCAAAGAGTAGCGCCATCACTTACCGCAACGGAACCCCGACAGGAGAAGCTACATTCTGGCATCCCAACGGGGCCTTGATGCAAAAAAACACGTATGAAAACGGAATGGTTTCAGGGCGTTTAACCCGCTGGCATCCCAATGGCAACAAAGAGTTGGAAGAGGAATACGAAAAC
>RZYD01000825.1 GCA_009930445.1 Bacteroidia bacterium
GTCGCCGTTATCCCTGAAGGAAGCTGCTGCAATACTTCATTGCACTTTTAAAGGAAATCCGGAGCATCAAATCGAGGGATTTAATGAAATCCATGTAGTGGAAAACGGAGAGGCTACTTTTGTCGACCATCCGAAATATTACGACAAAGCCCTTACCAGCAAAGCCACAACCATACTTATAAATACCGAAGAGATCGCCTGCCCGGAAGGCAAGGCACTGCTGATTACCGACGATCCGTTTCGTGATTTTACCTACTTTCTGAAGAAATACAGGCCTTTTATCCCATCGGCCTCAGCGATTCACCCCTCGGCAAAAATTGGAAAACACACGATAATCCAACCAGGATGCTACATCGGAGCACATGTGGAAATTGGAGATCATTGCCTCATTCATGCCAACGTCACACTCTATGATTACACCTGTATTGGAAACCATACCCTGATTCATTCCGGCGCAGTGATTGGAGCGGATGCTTTCTACTTTCAGAAAAAAAACGACCAGTACCGGAAATTCACTTCCGGAGGCCGCGTTTGTATTGGCGATAACGTGGAAATTGGTGCACTCTGTACCATCGACAAAGGCGTCTCTGCCGACACTACCATCGGTAACGGAACAAAATTCGATAACCATGTGCAGGTCGGGCACGATACGAAAATCGGGCAGAACTGCCTGATTGGAGCCCATTCCGCAATTGCCGGCGTTACCACCATAGAAGATGATGTGTTAATTTGGGCCAAAGTATCAATTAACAAAGATATTACCATAAAAAAAGGCGCAGTAATACTGGCTACTTCAGCGGTCGATAAAACCATTGAAGGAAAGGGTAAAATATATTTTGGCATTCCTGCACGCGAAGCACGCAAAGCATGGAAAGAAATGGCTATCCTTCGAAAAATTGCAGATAATTATAACGAATAAGAATTATCCGGCGGCCTCTTCAACCCCTTCCCCAACGATTCTTTCTTCCGCCGAACTATCACGTTTCAAGGGACTGTGATACAGATCCAGGGCAACAAT
>RZYD01000826.1 GCA_009930445.1 Bacteroidia bacterium
GCAAAAGCATCCATTTTTAGCGATCCGGTAAGGTCGGCACATAAGGCCACTACCTTTTCATTGGTTTCACCCAGTTTTTCCAGTGCTTTTCCAAAACCCGAGCGGGTATCTTTTTTTTCTGTATAAATTACACGAGTCATAAGCTATGCGTACTAATTTGAAAACAATTTTACATTGGTAGTTATTCCACTCTCTACATTAAATTTTTTCTCAATGGTATAGGCAGAAATTGTTGCAAAACGGGATCGAAAAACCACCACATAATCACCCGGTTGCAGCAATAAAGTTTCCTGTAGCTCATTTTCCAGCAGGTCATAAACCCATTCGAGTTTTCCGCCGCGATCGACATAAATACTGCCAAATCCTTTAATCGATTTCCGTAGTACCACAATTCCAGGCAAAGGCAATTCCACTCTTGTGGTATGGCTTTGGGCAATTTCCACCGAATCGACCAAAACACGCGGCAGGCTCAAGATTTCGAGGTTATAAAAACCTGTCCGGTAACGCTGTAAGGTGCCAAAAGTCTGTATATTCAAAGTGTTTTTGCTGCGCGACTCCCTAACAATACATTTCAGATCTTTCAATGTCCGGCTGTTGTTTCCAACGGCCAGACGAAGGTCACCCTGTCCGCAGGAAATTCCGATGATAGTATGTTTCCCGGGTATTATCTTCACATTTTCTTTTCTGACAGATGGAAGGGTATGTACTTCAATATCATAAGTCACCAGCGGGTCAAGGTAAAGGGTATCCGATACGCCATTGGTATTCATCGTATGAATATAATTATGAAGCATTTTCCCCGAAATATGGTCATAAAAAGTCATATTGACATTGGTTTCCGTCGGGCGCCCAAAATCGTCGAGCAGATTTACCTGAGCGGTAGTAGAGTTCAAAACCTGCGAAATCACAATTTTCAAAGCTTTGGAAAACTGAGCTTCTGAAGAGGCATCAAAATAGGTTCCCACACAATCAAATGCAGTACTAAAATCACGTCCGATTCCAATAACAAAAGG
>RZYD01000201.1 GCA_009930445.1 Bacteroidia bacterium
TTCTGTAAATTTTGTCATTTCTTTTTCGATCCTTTTAACTGCATGAATTGCAGCATTTTCAATGTCTGTTCCAATGGATTTTTTCAGCCGGCAAAGGTAGCCTTTCTATCGGGATATAAAAATTTATTTTTATTTAAATATTCTGATATACAGTCTATTCTGCTTTCCCGTGCGATTGTCGTGTTTTATTTGGTATGTTTTTTGAACAATCAGTGGACAAAAAAAACTATTTGCCCGCTATTTCGTTGTATGTTTTGTTGATCTAACTGCAAAAATTATGATTCGTAAAACCATTTCTGCATTTTTTTTAATCCTCTTTTCTTTCTTCGCTTTTTTTACTTCTTCAGCTCAGCAGCCCGATTTTTTGGAAAAAAAGTGGGAGGAGGTTACTGCCTTTATGAAACAAGGAAAACCCGTTTCTGCCCTTTCTCTTGTTGATGAAATCTACCAGGAGGCCCTAGAAAACGGATTGCACGATGAACAGGTGAAAGCCGTGATTTTTCAGATCCGGTTGTGGTCTGATTTTCAGGAAAACTGGCATCAGAAGGCGGTGGATTTCCTTACAGAAGAAATTGCCACAGCCCAAGCTCCTGTGCAACAGCTATTATTGTCGTTAAGAGGAGAAATGCTTTGGAGCTATTATCTCGCTAACCGCTATCAGATTTTGAACCGGACCAACGGAGAAACGCCTCCAATCAGCCATCTGGCAACATGGAGTTATGACGATTTCGCTGAGGCTGCCACGCACGACTATTTGCTTTCCGTAAGGCTGGGGGAATTTGCCAACGACCCCATCGAAAAATGGGATGCCATTCTGGTGGCCGGTGAAGACCGGGCGCTGCGGCCAACTTTGTATGATTTTTTAGCCTTCAGAGCGTTGCAGCATTTTTCGGATAACGAAACCCGCCTCAACCATTCTGTGTATGAATTCTCTTTGGCTGATCCCCGATACCTCGATACGTATTCATCATTTATTACCATTCGTCAGGATTCATCCCTCCAAAATGCGGCCTGGTATTCTGTTTCTCTTTTTCAGGAATTGCTTACCCGACACCAGAACGATGCCGATCCTTCTGCCCTGATCGATGCCGATCTGTTGCGTCTGGAATATGTTTATAATAATGCGCAGTTTGAACAGGCAGGAAAGCGCTATCTGAGTCAGCTGATGAAGTGGTTTAACTCCGGGATTTCTTCTGATCTCGTTGCAGAAGCAGGTTACAAAGCTGCACAATACTATTATAACAGCCACCCCAAAGCGGAATCGGGTACTGAATGTAATAATTGCCTGAGCCTGGAAATTATTGACAAGGTGATGGCCCGCTATCCGGAAACAGAATCAGCAAAAAATTGTGCCCTTTTGGCTTCTTTAATAAAAGAAAAGTCGTTAACGCTTAATGTGGGCGAAGTGCTCCCTGTACAACAAAATGCCCTGGCCTTGCTTTTTCTTCGTAATACGCCTGAAGCGTGGCTTCGTATCGTGGAAATTGATCCTCAAAATCATCCTTTTTGGTTCAGGGATGCCCTTAATCCGGAGAAAGCACTTGAAAAGTACCGTAATATTGCCCCCTTGAAACAGTGGAGTTATTCCATACCCCTTCCGGTCGACTATCAGCCTCATACAGCAGAAATTGAAATACCTCCGTTGCCGGTTGGTTATTATGCTGTTTTGGTGAGCTCCGACAGTACTTTTCAACCCGCTCTGACTACAAATTTTTCAACCTTTCAGGTGAGCAATCTTGCGGTGACCCGTTTTAGTGGCCAAGAAATTGAGATCCTTGTTTCTGATCGACACAGCGGGTTTCCTGTAGACGGTTGCAATGTCTCCCTGTATTCGAACGACTACCGGAAAGGGGTTGAACTGATTGAAAAGGCCCATACGAACGAAAAGGGGGTGTATGTTTTCCCGGATCAGCCACAACTTTCTTACAATACAGCGATTTTGTGTGAAAATGGTAACGATCGTCTTTTCTCAGAGATTTCAATCCGAAAATCTTTTTATCCGGAAAGTAAAACGCAGAAAAGTATTCATTTTTTTACCGATCGTGCGGTATACCGCCCCGGCCAGACTCTTTTTTATAAAGCCATCCTGATTGAAAGAAACGGAAAGAGAGTAGCCCCTGAGGTTCAACAGCATATCCCTGTGGAATTGCGCGATCTGAATAATCAGATCAGATCGGAAACGACACTGACGACTAATGAATTTGGTACGATTAACGGATCTTTTGTGATTCCTGACGACATTCTTACCGGAAGTATCCGGATTACCACCCCTTTTGGGCAAAAGCTGGTCAGGGTGGAGGAATATAAAAGGCCAACCTTTACCCTTATTTTTGATGCACCTGCAGCGCGCACTGACAGCACCCAACCCTTCCTGCTTTCAGGATCGGTGATGACCTATTCCGGCCTTCCTGTTTCCGGAGCGACTGCTGTGTATCGGGTGATTCAGAAGGAATATCACCCCTGGCGGTGGTGGCAGCCGGGAACGATGATTACCAAAGAAATCAGTGCCGGAACAGTGTTGACTAAGGACGATGGTGGTTTTTCCTTAGCCTTTCATCCTGCGGAAAAACCAAAAAATACAGCTTTTTTTTATGGTTATACCTATGACGTGATGGTTACGGTTACCGATGTAAATGGCGAAACCCATGAGGGTCAAACACAGGTCCGGGATCTCGTGCAGCGGATGTCTGTTAAAGCCAATGTACCACAGGTGATTCCTTTGCCCGGTGATAGCGTGATTACCATTGAAGTGTTTAATCACCTTGGCGAGATTGAACCGTGTACTGCCTCCTGCACCATTGAACAATTATCAGCCCCGCAAAAAATTTATCGTGAGCGGATTTGGTCCCAAAAAGCTGATATTTGCCTTTTTTCAGAAACAGAATTCCTCCATCGTTTTCCCTACGATTACTATACCGACCCAACCGGTCCATCACAGTGGCCTGTTGCAAAAATCATGATGAATGAAGTATTTCATCAGGGAGAATTATCGCTCAGGACGAAAGACTGGAAAGGGTTCACCGACGGAACCTACCGGATCACTATTGTTGTTGCATCGCCGCAGGGTGAAAAAACTACATTCACCCGTGAGTTTGTGGTTATCACTGCGGAAGGTACAGCTGCTCCGGTAAAGGAGGTATTGTACGTGGCTCCACTGAAACCCGAATATGCACCGGGCGATACGGTTCGTCTGCTGATAAGCTCCGCTAAAAGGAATTTTAAAATTCATTATTTCCTTACAGTAGACGGTGAAAAAATTGATAATCAGGTTATTACACTAAATAACTCTCGTCACGAAATGTTTATTCCTGTTAAGGAAAGTTATCGGGGAGATATTTTTATTACCCTTTACGGAATGATACATAATCGGCAATACGAGAAAAATATCCGAATTCATGTCCCTTACACGAATAAAAAGTTGAAGGTCGATTTTTTGACCTTTCGTGATAAAACGGAACCCGGGAAAAAAGAAACATGGGAATTAAAAATTAGTGACTTCAATGGGAATGGTGTGTTCTCAGAACTATTGATTACACTTTATGATAAGTCACTTGATGCCATTGCCCCATTGAATTATACCCTAAACCTCTATCCGGCCAATACCAAACGATTTGCTGTAAATGGACTGAAGTTCGGCCTGAATTATCCACAATATTATTTCAGGTCACCGCGTACTTTTTATCCGGCACCACCGGCAAGGAATTATGATCAAATGATATGGCAACCTACGCCATACGGACGAAATGAAATGAAGCGGTCTATGCAGCCTTATGCCGCAGGGAGAATGGATGAAGCAATGCCTGTAGCAATGCAGGAAGAGGAAGTTTCTGAATCTCTGTTTTCACTAACCGATGATCAGGCTGTGTCGGAAAATGCACCAGAAGGCCTTGCGATGCGACGTGATTTTAGGGAAACCGGTTTTTTCTATCCAACCTTATACAGCGATTATGACGGAAAGGTAAAGGTGACGTTTAAGGCACCAGAATCGGTTACCGGCTGGAAGGTTGCCGGGGTGGCACTTACCCGGGATTTAAAAATTGCAACTTTTGAAAATGAACTGGTGACACAAAAAGAGTTAATGGTAGTTCCGAATTTACCTCGTTTTGTGCGTGAAGGGGACAAACTCGTGGTGCAGGCAAAACTGTTGTCGTTGATTGAAACTTCGTTGCAGGCAGAAACCATGGTTACCCTGTTTAATGCCGTAAACGGTGAGGTACTGGAAGGCCGCATTGCGGGTTTTAATCGTAAAGTGGTGCAAATTGACCCCAACGGTACGGCACAAGTAGAATGGAGTATCACGGTACCTTATGGGATCGCTGCACTGGGTATTAAAATCACGGCTACAGGGGGTCTACATACCGATGGAGAAGAGCATATTCTTCCGGTATTGCCTTTGCAGACGCTGGTTACAGAAAGCCGGCCTATTTCTGTGCATACGAGCGGAACACATGAATTTGTTCTTGAAGGGTTGAAAAACAGCTCTAAGGGAGCCAGACATCATGCCGTGACACTTGAATATACTGCAAATCCTGCCTGGTATGCCGTTGAGGCCCTTCCTTATCTTGAAACCCAAGAGAAAAGTACCCCCATGGCGTTGTTCAATACATTTTATTCGAATGCATTGGCCAGTTATATTGCCAGTTATAATCCGGATATGCAGCAACTTTTTGCCCTTTGGGCAAAACAATACCCCGAAGCCCTTACTTCTCCTTTGGAGAAAAATCAGAAACTAAAGCGTGTTCTTCTTCATGAAAGTCCCTGGTTACTCGACGCCAGAAACGAAACCGATAATAAACGAAAAGTTGCCCTGCTATTCGATGAGAACCATATGGCGCAAATGAAAATACAGACGTGGAACCAAATTCTCAGAATGCAACACCCTGATGGCGGATGGCCGTGGTTTGAAGGAATGCGAACCAGCCGTTTGATAACCCTTTTTATTGTGGAAAGCAGTGCCCGGCTTTTTTTCATAGGTGCTGAAAACAGCCTGCCGCAGGAGATTATCCGGGCTGCCGGATATCTTGATAGTCAGGCAGATAAAGAGTACCGGGAGTGGAAGGAT
>RZYD01000202.1 GCA_009930445.1 Bacteroidia bacterium
TACCTGTAGCGTATCGGTAACTACATGATGGGTATTATACACTTCAGCCTGCACATTGTTAGTCCAAAGATAATTGCCGGCGGCCAGCACACACCCGGCTGTTATCGACCGGATTCTGACCGTTCCCTCAGCCTCCAGGCCTGTATGTCTGGCATTCAAACCTTTCACAAGCACCGGATCTAAAAATTGATCATATTCATTCGCCAAAAATGAACGATCGTTCCAACGGGTATAATAGGCATTTATCCGGGCGAAGAAAACAGAACCATTAAAGGAATACCCGGCTTCCACCGACCCGATTTTCTCATTGCTTAATGCCCCGGAAATGCGGTTGGAATAGCTTCCAAATACATATTTAAAATACGGCACCCGGTTAAAATAACCCCCATTGAGGTAAATGCGATGTGCTTTGCATAGTGTTTTACTCGCCCCAAACCGAAGGTCATATCCCGGCAAAACTACCTTTTCACTCCAGGCCTCCTCCGGCCTGTAATTGTAATTGTCGTAACGCTGATAGCGATTTATATTTACTGAACCGGAAAAAAAAGCATAAAAGCCATTCCTGTCGTAAGTAGCCTGGGCATAACCATGCACAAAATGAATTAGCGCACCATTATTTACCTTTAGGGTATCGCCGGGATTTTTGAGCATGGCTCTTCCGTCGGGGCCCCGCAGTGACCAGGCATAATCATCAATAAAAGATCCCCCCCCCAACAAATCAGCAACGGTTTCGTACAGTGAAGATTTAAAATACCTGAAATGCATTCCGGCCTTAATCGTAAGGTGTTGATTCAGCGAATAATCCAGGGTCGACATCCATCCTGACCATTGATGGTCGGCATGAAAAACAGTTTGTATAAGACGGGAATAGCCTGAAACCGAAGTGCCATCAGGGAGCGTAAAAGGTTCAGAATTTAATTGATTGAAGGCATATATTGCCTCCCAGTCGATTTGGCCTCCGGCATTTAAAAAATCATTAACCGACAGTTCAGTACCATAGTGTTCCGACCATTTACCTCCACCTTTCCCCGGCAAAAAATAAGCGGAGGTGGCCAGAAATGCTTTTTTCGAAATATTCCAGTAATGATTGACGGTAAAATAGTGTTTGCTATAAAAATTTTCCGAGGTATTATTTATTTTTCCATTATAAAAGCCCCACTCTTTATTGTAGGTAATTCCGTAGTTTCGGATTTCGCTGGAAGTAAGGCGGGCATTGCGCTGACCATGACGTTCAGGGCTGCCTAAAGCAGTAAATACAAGCAGATGGCCAGGCCGGGGATGGGTTGAAGCTGAAAGGAAATATCCTGCCCCGGCAGTGTAGGTGCCATCGATATAGCCATCGCCGCTGAAGGCTGATCCCATGAATGATATTGACCATCCGGAGTTTAATTTTCCGGTATTGAAAGCAACTGTTGTTTTACGGTTTCCATAAGAAGTATACGAATGGCTGGCCGACCCTCCCGGTAAAGCTTCGGGTCCATGGGTAATAATATTCACAGCTCCACCGATTGCATTTACGCCAAAAGCCGACGAACAGATGCCTTTCTGAACCTCCAATGAACGGGTAACTTCAGCTAACCCCAGCCAGTTGTTCCAGTAAACCAGTCCGTTTTCCACGCTCGACACCGGGATTCCGTTTAACAACAACGCAATGTTATCCTGCTTAAAACCGCGCAGATTGAGTGCGGCATCTCCTGCCCCGCCCCCGGTTCGTGTGGCATACACCCCCGGCACAAACGCCATTGCCTCAGGGTAAGTATTATCGCCCAAACGATCCTTAATCACCGAAGCCTCAATGTGGTGCATTGTAAAAGCCTTCGCTGCAGCTACCCCTGCAGACGCCATAACGTTTATCCCGCTAAGGCCAATACTGTTTTCCTGAAGATAAAATACCCTGCCGGAAAAACCGGTGTCGACTTCAACCTGCAGTGCCTGATAGCCTTGAAAAGAGGCCATCAACGTATCCAAACCCGGGGTCTTGGAAAGCAAAAAAATCCCGTCCTGATCGGTTACCGTTCCTGATTTTTGATTTTTTAACTGAAGATGAACTCCCGCAAGCGGAGATTCACTGTCCCTATCCACCACGCAGCCGGAAAGGCTTTGCTGGCCTGCTGCCGTTGAAGTAACCGCCATAAAGAACAGCAGTTTTGGAATTAATTTTAATCTTTTCATCACGCCCTGGTTAACATTAAACAACCATTACTTCAGAGCATAATAAAACCCCGAAGGGCTTTCGAGGCGTACACAGGGAGATTACACCACGGATTAAAGCATTCCGGCTGGTGTTCGGATCTCTTCTCCCATCCCGACTTTACGGTCGGTTCCGGAATTTCGCCGGACAGGTCCCCTGAAGGGGATTAGCGGACTGTCACCGCCGGTAGGGAATCACACCCTGACTCGAAGAAACCGTGGCAAAGGTAACAAGAGTTTTTAGTTGGCCAAAGGCAAATGGGAAATCCGGCTTCAGATTATAAAAATTATACTAATTTAGCCTCCTTAAGAAGCGATGGCAAAACAGGAAGAAAAATATACGCGCCGGAGGCTGCGTTCAGCCTATATCACCACCATTGTCAGCATTACACTGGTATTATTATTAATGGGAGTTCTCGGAGTGCTGGTGATACATGCCGGAGCCATTGCCACCTATGTGAGAGAAAACATCATGATTACGCTGGTAATGGAAGATGAGGCCTCTTCGGGGCAGGTGATGGCCTTTCAGAAGCAACTTGATGCTACACCATTTGTGCGTGCTACCCGGTTTGTGAGCAAAGAACAAGCGGCTTCCGACCTGCAGGAAGAGCTTGGTGAAGAATTTCTTGCTTTTCTCGGCTACAATCCTATCCCCACCACACTCGACTTATTTCTTAAAGCCGGCTATACCCATCCCGACAGCTTGAATATCATGGTGGCACACCTGCAAAATGACCCGCTGGTTGCCGAAGTGAAATACCAAAAATCACTTGCCGGAAAAATTCAGGACAATATCGGAAAAATATCCCTGGTGCTGTTGGGGTTTTCAGCCCTGCTCCTGCTGGTGTCAATCATCCTGATCCACAACACTATCCGCCTGTCGGTATATGCCCGACGCTTTCTTATCCGAACCATGTATCTGATTGGTGCCACACGCCGATTTATCCTCTGGCCTTTTGTTCGTACCAGCATCATCCAGGGCCTTGTCGCGGCCATGCTTGGCATAGGGCTGACCGGCATTGCGCTTATCCGTGTTTACGCCCGGTTTCCTGAACTGTATGCCACTGGCAGTGAAAATACCTTTCTTTTGCTGGGCGCATTCCTGCTACTGATTAGTTTAATTATCAGCTCATTTTCCACTTTGTTGGCCGTAAATAAATACCTTCGCATAAAAAAAGAAAAACTCTATTAAGTAATCGATTCCTGAATACAAAAAACACAACTCCATGAAAAAAAATAATCTGCCAACTCCCGGAGAAAAACCACAAACCGAGCGACGCTTTGCCTTTGGCAAAGAAAATTATCGCATCATGTTTATAGGGCTGGGTTTGATAGCGCTTGGATTCCTGCTTATGATCGGTGGAGGCTCCGACGACCCGCAGGTATTTAATGAAGCCATTTTTAGCACACGACGGCTTACGGTAGCACCTATTCTAATTCTCTCCGGCTTTGTAACCGAGATCGTTGCCATAATGTGGAAACCTAAAAACTAATTAATCCGTTTATTATGAGTTGGTTAGAAGCATTAATTCTTGGTATAATTCAGGGATTAACCGAATTTTTACCCGTCAGTAGCAGCGGTCATCTTGAAATCGGGAAAGCCCTTCTTGGAATTGACGCCGAAAAAAGCCTGATGTTTACCGTTGCCGTACATGGAGCCACTGTATTAAGTACCATTATTGTTTTTCGAAAAGAAATCATGGAATTGATCGCCGGATTTTTTCGTTTTCAATGGAATCCGGAGACACAATACCTGTTAAAAATTATCGTCTCAATGCTACCAGTGGGTCTTGTAGGTCTTTTTCTAAAAGAGGAGCTGGAGGGGCTCTTTAACGGCAATGTTAACCTGGTTGGATTTTTTCTGTTAATTACTGCTTTTCTTCTCACTTTATCGCATTTTGCCAAGCCAGGAGAAAGAAAAATCACTGCAAAAAACGCCTTTCTGGTGGGTTTAGCGCAGGCGTTAGCCGTATTACCCGGTATATCACGCAGTGGAGCCACGATATCCACCGGACTTATGCTCGGAATAAAACGGGAAGAGATTGCCAAATTCTCTTTTCTCATGGTACTCATCCCCATCCTTGGAGAAAACTTTCTGGAAATTCTGGGAGGAGAAATGGCCACAGCCACCATCGGAACAACAGCCTTGTTGGTGGGCTCTTTGGCCGCTTTTATCTCCGGGTTACTGGCCTGCACCTGGATGCTCCTGCTGGTTAAAAAAGGGAAGCTGATCTGGTTTGCCCTGTATTGCGCTCTTCTGGGAATAATCGCCATCATCCTCTGATTATGGAAAACAAAAACGAAGCCCCCTACGATTTTGCCGGCGGCGAAGTATTGCTCATCCGTAAACCCTATACCTGGAGCTCCTTTGATGTTATCAACAGTATTCGTCTGTTCATCCGCCACAATTTCAATCTGCGAAAAGTAAAAATCGGCCATGCCGGCACCCTCGATCCGTTGGCGACCGGATTAATTATCCTCTGTACCGGGAAATATACAAAACGTATTGAAGAGTTTCAGGCGCAGGAAAAAGAATATATCGGAACCTTGACCCTGGGCGCCACAACCCCTTCCTTCGATATGGAAACCGACGTGGATCAAACCTTCTCCACTGCATCGATCACTACAAAAAAAATTCAGGAAACAGCAAAAAAATTAACGGGTACGTTGCAACAAATTCCGCCCATCTATTCTGCTATCCGGGTCGATGGGAAACGTCTTTATTCGCATGCGCGAAAAGGTACCGGCGATGCGGTTGAAATCCATCCCAGGGAAGTTACTGTTTACGCCTTTGAAATTACGGCTATTCATTTCCCGGTGGTATGGTTTCGGGTAGTGTGCAGTAAAGGAACGTATATCCGGGCCCTTGCC
>RZYD01000203.1 GCA_009930445.1 Bacteroidia bacterium
ATTTGGGTTGCTGTTTTTTTGCGGCGAAACAATATCATCTTCAATCAGCACCAGAGAGAAATAATAGTCGTCATCCTCCGGATTAAAAACACGCAAATTATAGGTAATTGAAGTCGTGCCATGGGTTTCATCATATTCCGATTCGAGTGCGATTTCTGCGGGGGCATCTTCCTGAAGAAGTGCTTCAATGGCTCCTTGCCATTGGTCTTTCCCCATAATAAGAGCACTTCCGCATGGGCGTCAGCTAACCATCCCAGAGGGGTTGGCGGTGACGCCGAAATAGTCATTGATGGCTGTTCCGGCGGCGGTACGGTAATCGGCGGTTAATTCACCCAGTGGCATGGCAAAAAAACCGGCATGCACCGAGATTACCAGCAGCTGTTCGCCGTACAAGGTTTTAAGATCATTTAACAGTAAAGCCGCTTCCGGACAATTGACACAAGCATGGCCCGTAAATTCCTCCAACAGAATCACCCGCTTGCCTGTTTCGCCTCCACCACCTTCAACCGGGCCTTTATTAATCAGATAAGGAGCCTCTATTTTGTCGCATCCGGTAAAAAGTACCATTAATAATACCATAACAAAACCTATATTGTTAATCTTCATACTTTTATTCTTTAGAAACTACTTGTAATTGCTATGGATAAGCCGGAAGAAGCAGGCACCTGCCGGCATACGCCTCCGACACAAACAATCCCTTCGCGCTGACGCCCGTAAGCGACAGCTATCCTTGTGGTATTTAAAAGATATCCCGCAGCGACATTAAAATAATGGGTTCGCGATCCGGGATCTGTATTTCCGTAATTATATTCATCAGCAACAGAAATAAAATACTTTGGTGCGATGGTATATTCCAATCCCATAGAGGCCCAGTTTCCCTTATCCTGACGGGTAAAAAGCGTCTGCGCCTCCAACCGGAGGGAATGCAGTGATGATAATTTATAGGTTATATCTGCAACTCCGATGTGCGAATAAATTTTTCCGTATTCATTGTGATGCCCTTCAATGATATCTTTGTCATATACCTGATTCAGATAGATAAATACGCCTTTGAGGTCTTTCGTAAATTTTTTGGAAACTTTCACACTGAATTCCCGGAAGAATAACGTCCCCCCCGGGGCCGGAAAATCACTGGTATATCCATACGTACCCGATTGGCCTATCGCTATTCCCTCAGCCACAGGTTGTTTGTCGATATCGAACACAAACGCACTGTTTAGCGCAATATTCATCCCATACTTTCCTCCCAGTGCCGATTTTTTGGGCAGGGTGTACACCACATCCCCCTCAAATGCATATTCCCCGTTTAGCTGGGTAGCATACGGATACATATTGGCCAGACTGTAATGATGGGCTTTGGTTAATGGCGGGATGAAATTGATGTCTAACACATTTGCATCTTCAGTCATTTTTGATTTGAAACTCATATTATCTATGCGTTTTGCGGCCAAAATAATACCCAGACCCTTTTGGGAATAGCTCAGGGTTGAAAACAATGCTTGCCCCGGCCGATAAATAAAATTATTGTACTGCGACGGGTTATTCATTTTATAGGCATACTCTGTAAGAAAATTAATTCCACGGTGGCTGATGTTCAACCGACCGGCAAAGGCAGCTACATTTCGTGGCAGTTTATACTGGAAAATGCTATCGTTGATCAGGGTCGTTTTGGTGGTAAGTTTTTCATATTTACTCACCATACTTCCGCCAAGAATAATCTGGGTCTGTTTTTCTTTCAGAAAAGGAAAGATATCATTCAGATAGAATTCGCCATCAGCCCCACGAACAATTCCGCGGTTTCCGTCGGAGAATTTCTCCCAGTAGTACCGTTGTGACCCTACCACGCCTTTTATGGTGACACCCGGTGCAGGGTTCAGCTTCACGCGGAGCCCATTCAACGAATTATCATATCCAAGGTTCCACTCCTGATAGGTGCGTAATATCAGGCCATTACCAAACTGCTCATAAAAATTACCTGCAGTGACTTCGATCCAATCTTTTTGATATTTTACAAAATAATAAGGAATGCCCTGGCCTTCGTGTTGTGGTTCAAAACCCAACATGGGCAACAGATAGGCTTCATAGCGTAAACCGGCGGTGAAATCGTGGTTCGTGTACAGGAGATCCAAAAAACCATTCATTCCCACCCTTTTCCCTGCCAGCGAAGAATCGTTCATTCCCAGGATGTTGTCGTTGGCGTAATATTGCATATCGGTTTGAAAGCTGCCGTGAATCTGTCCTCCGGAAAGGGGATTTTGTGCCGAAAGGAAGCTGGAATTAAACAATAACAGCAAGGCTGTGATAATTATTATTCTTGCGCTCATGGTTTGTTGATCAGAATTAATGGGTGTTGTCCGGTTTTTCTCCGCTGGCTACTTTTCGTACTTTCTCAATTAGTTCCAATTCTGATCCTTCGGAGAAAGAGGTATGCTGCCAGACAATATTTCCCTTCCCATCCAGCAGGAAGGTATGAGGAATCATATTCACGTTCATTGCCTTTTTGAATTCCTGGTTTTTATCCAGAAGGATTTCAAATTCCCATCCATTGCCGTTGGCAGTTGGCCCTACCTTAGCGCTCGAACGGCTATCGTCAACCGACACCGCATAAAGGGTTACGCCGGTTTCTTCCACCCATTCGTCGTATACTTCGGCAATTGTATTCAACTCTTTGATACACGGTTTGCACCAAAGTGCCCAGAAGCTGATAATCACAGGATTTCCGTCGTTTTCGATAGCGCTGGTATTAAAAGGTTCACCGTAAATGGTAGTCAGATCGATAGATGGCAATCTGTGCTGCACATCGGATTCCTGTGCCTGGAGACCAGCCACAATTACTAGGGAAAAGACAAAAGTGACAATACGTTTCATACATCAAAATAATTAAAATTAATTTCGGATAAATGTTTTAAACAAAAGCGAAGTAGCTGCTTCGCTTTTATGAAAATTTTGTTAAATAGATTCACTCCACATGAACAAGACAAGCCGGACATTTGAAAGGTTCCGGTGTAGTCACAAATTTCGGTCCGAAATCCATTAAAATAGATTTTTTTTCGGTGTAAAAACAGAATTATAACCGGGCTCTCATAATTGTTTTGTTTTTTTCATTATGAACAGGTTTCCCTTCGGGTGTATACAGATATGCAATCAGATCGCGGTAATGGGTGGTGATTTTTCCTCTGACCATTTTCATGGTCGAATTCATAAAGCCATTTTCCTGGGAAAACCCTTCCGGTAATACACCGAGAGCAACCGGCAGCCATCGGTCGGAAAACAGGGATTCATGGCGCCCTCCGGCAAGATAAGGATCAATTTCCTCCTTCAACAGTTGTAATGCGATATCCACGCCGCGTATGGAATTGGGTGTGACGCCACGTTTTGAAACCATGCTTTTTAATGCATCGAAATTTGGATATACCAAGGCAACCGTATACGGTTTTTGATCGTTGTATAACATAATATCCTGAATCAGCGATGCGTGCTGAACCAGCGTTTCCTCAATTCCTTCAGGACTATATTTTTCTCCGTCGTTGCTGATTAACAGGCTTTTAAAACGACCGAGCACAAAAAGGAACCCTTCCTTATCCATATACCCCAGATCACCGGTATACAACCAACCGTCGCTGATTACCTCGTTGGTAGCCTGTTGATTTTTCCAGTAGCCCACCATAACATTTTCACCACGTATGGCAATTTCACCCTTTTCACCCACCGGGAGTTCCTTTCGGTCGTTGTCGACAATTTTTAACTCCATGGGGGTAACCAGTACACCACTGGAGCCCAGTTTATGTTTATGCAAGGCATTGGAGCTGATCACCGGAGAGGCTTCCGAGAGGCCGTACCCCTGCATCATAGGGATACCCAGGGCATAATAGAAACGTTGCAGGGCAATATCCAGTAAAGCTCCGCCTCCGATGAAAAACTTCAGATTTCCCCCAAAGAAATTTCTTATTTTACTGAAAACCAGTTTGTCATACATCCATACCAATGGCTTCAGCAAGAGGCTGATTCCCGTGCCTTTGTTATATCCTTCTTTATTGTAGGCATAGGCCACTTTTAAGCCGCTCCACAACAACCAGGAAGTAAGTTTTCCTTTTTCATTCACCCCGTTTACAATACTCTTTTTGAAGGTCTTGGCTAACGCCGGAACACTCATCAGCAGGTCGGGTTTAATCGCCTGAATGCTGTAGGTAATATTCCGTAAAAGTTCATTGGAAGTTTTGCCGAGTTTGATAAAACCTACACCGGCTCCTTTTCGCATAAAAGCATAGAACCCGGCCGTGTGGGCAAAACTGTGATCAAGAGGCAGCAGGATTAAGGTACGATAGGTTGGCGGAATGTCCATCAGCGTATAACTCTGGTAAACATTGGCATAATAGTTCAGATGGCTTAATATAATGCCTTTGGGGTCGGCCGTTGTACCGGAGGTATAGCAAATATTGGCATAATCGTTTTCTTGTACTTCGGATATTCTTTTATCCAGAGAGTCCTGCAGGGTGTGATGCACCTCTTTTCCGCTTTCATACAAGGCGCTGTAATTCATCTCAAAAGGAAGTGGGTTCTCTACCTCATCAAAGACAATCATTTTTATTGCCTCTGGTAACTGATCCATAACGGCACGAATTTTAGGCGCATGTATTCCACTGGCAAAAATATATTTTACCCCGGCGTGTTTCAACCGAAACATCACTTCCAGCTCAGTCAGTTTAACCGATAACGGAACATTGACCGCTCCACAGGATAATATGGCCAGTTCAGAAATAATCCATTGATTTCTGCCTTCACTTAAGATAGCCAGCCTGTCGCCTTTTTCAACCCCAAGATCCAGCAAGGCACAGGCAAGTATATTTACCTGTGTGGCTGTTTCAGCATACGTGGTTTCATAATACCCTTGCCCTTTATCTTCCAGTAAAAAAGTGTTACTATGAAAAAGGTCAACGCTTTCTTTAAACAGAGTTGGAATTGTTCTCATATTGTGGAATTTTGTCCAAATATATAAAAAAAAGATTGTGATAAAACAAAACAAAAGGGAAGCCTCAGGTATTTCACCCTCCCTCCCC
>RZYD01000204.1 GCA_009930445.1 Bacteroidia bacterium
TTGATGGTAGGATTAATGCTGTTGGGTACAGAAATGAGGTGCGATGATTCCGTGATATCATAGCCCCAACCCGGAGGAAGGGTACTTACAGTGCCAATGAAATCAAGGCCACTGAGGTCATCCGACAGATATACAATCGGGATGCTAACCGGACTAAAACCGTATCCGGGTTTACTGGGAATCACTTCGCCGCTGTATCCACCAAAAATCTCGATAGTGAAAGCACCATTGGCATCCGTAGATACCGTTCCACCTCCGTTGGTGAAAATTACACTCACGCCGGCCATGGGGTTACCCGAACCGTCAACGATGGAACCGGATACGTCAAAACTCTCCGGGGGTACCGGGGCTGCGACATAATCCTCGGCCAGGGCATCTTCAGTAACAAAATTATAGGTGCGGTTTACCGGATTAAAAAGGTAACCGGTTTTCAGCGGGCTGGCAGTGCCGGAATAGCCATAGGCCACCTGGAGGCTGTAAGCACCGGTTTCGTCGGTCAGTACCGATCCGCCACCATTACTGAAGGTCAGTAAAACGCCATCCACCGGATTTTCGGCCGGGTCAAGAATTACACCGGAAAGGGTGTACATGATTTCTGTGCCTTCAAAATTTTGGGTGGGAAGGTTGGTCGTGACATTCGTCACCTGTATCGTCTCAGGAGCAAAGGTAAAGCCCGGTTTCGTGGGCGTAATCACGCCTGTGTAACCGTATGGCACTTCCATGGCATAAAATCCGGAGGCATTCGTTGAAGTATTGCCCACACCGGTAAATGCAATGCTAACGGCATTGATCAGGCCACTGGTTACGGTGTTGGTAATAAAACCACTAACCACGAAGGTCTCCACCTCTCCGGTGAAATCCTGATCCGGAGTAGCAGCAGTAACCTCTGAAAGCATACGGGTTTCCGGAGTAAAAATCCATCCCTCTTTGGAAGGCGTGATGATACCGGAAAAACCATGGGGTACATATTGCTCATAATAACCGGAAGAATTCGACAGCACCGCGTCGATACCTTCACCAAAGGTAACCGTAACACCGGGAACTCCGGCTTTGGCAGCTTCGGTAATGGTTCCGCTAACGAGATAGGTCTTTACAGAAGCGAGATAATCCTGGTCGGAATAATTCCCGGCTACATCCGTGTAGGTGCGTGTTGCCGGAGCAAAATTGTAACCCTCCAGAACCGGGGTTACCACGCCACTCCAGCCGAGATCGATCTGCTGCGTATAGAAACCTGTGGCATCGGTAGTTACCGTGCCGCCACCGTTACTAAAGTTAACCGCTACATTCTCCAGGCCTGCGCCATCGAGCGTAATCATCCCGCTGATGGTAAAAACATTGGGAGCCGCTGCAAAATCCTGATCCGGAAGGTCACCTTCAACGGAAACATAGGAATAGGATGCCGGGGTAAAATAGTAGCCTTCCAGCGCTGGCGTGGCGGTTCCACTGTAGCCATGCGTTACACTGATGGAATAATAGCCCGAGGCATCGGTATACACTATACCGGCATTGTTGCTAAAGGTCACAGGTATATTTTCCATCCCTGTGCCGTCAAGGGTAATAGTTCCGGAAATCAGATAGGTGAAAAGTGCACCTGTAAAATTCTGATCGGTCTGATTTCCAGCCAAACCGGTATAGGAACGGGAGGCCGGAGCAAAGCTGTAGCCTTCTTTTTCGGGGGTTAATGTGCCCGTAAAACCATAAGGCGCGGTGAAGGAAAAAGCACCGTCGGAGCCGGTAATTACCGGATCAAATCCCGTAAGGGTAACCGTAACCCCTTCCAGCAAGCCTTTGGTCTGATTATCAGTAACCACGCCGGAAATAGTATAGGTATCTAAGGTACCCACAAAATCCACGTCGGTCATATTTCCCGTAAGGGAAGGAATATATGCGTCAGGAGGCGTAAAGCTATAGCCTGTTTTACTGATAAAAACAATACCGGCGGTACCTTCTTCAATCCCTTCGAGGCAATAGGTACCATCGGCGGCTGTATGCGTCGTAACCGTAGTTTTCACTTCAACACTTTCAAACCACACCATGACGTCGGCAATGGGTGCTTCGCCGTCATCTACCACAGTACCACAAACCGACCAGGTAGTGATCGGTATGGTGCCGATGAAATCAAGATCGTTGAGGTTTTCCTCCACGTCGGTGACAGTAATCGATACCGGATCGAAAACATAGAGTGCGTCGGTGGGGGTTAGGGTACCACTTTCGCCATAAGCCACACTGATGCAATAGTTTCCATCCGCATTGGTGGTTACGGTTTCTGTGGCTGACGTTTCGGACGACTGGAAGGTAACGCTGATCAGATCGAGCGGTGCCCCTTCGTTATCGGTAAGCGTTCCACAGAGTGAAACGTAGAACGGAACATCAGAAGCGGTAAAATCCTGGCCGGTAAGAGAAGCCGAGAGGTTATCGATGTGGCGGTTGGCCGGATCAAAATAATAAGTAATAAAAGGCCATCCACTATAATCCGTTTTTGAAGGGGTTATCATACCGCTGGTTCCGGGCATCAGATCCAGTTCGTAGTAACCGGAAGCATTGGTGGATTCGGTTATGGTAACCAATCCATCGTCGCTTACAAAGGATATTGTTACACCGGCTAAGGGAGTTCCGGAGGTTAGCAGTACTGTTCCGCTCACCTGGAGTTGTACGGCGGTAAAATCCTGCAGCGGCAGGTTGCCATTAAGCGCGGTAAACTCCCGCTCTTGCGGAATAAACCCCCAGCCATCTTTGGAAGGGGTAATTGTACCGGAAGCTTCGGGTGTAACATACAACCGGTAGGTTCCGAGGTGGTCAGTATAGTACACCACATCGGTTTTTGCTGGTGCATAAAACTGGGTTTCTACCTTTGCACTGCGCAGGGGTGTTCCGGTCTGTTTCAGGATTTTTCCGGTAATTAAATGATCCCCGGAAGGGCTACCGGAGAAACTGATATAATCCACGCCCGTTAAATCAGAGGTGGGATAAACAGTGGTAGTAATAAATCCGCCATGGTAGGCATCTCCATAATATTCTTCGCCTTCGGAAGTGCGATAAAGTTTCCAGATAACATTTTCGAAGTTTGTGAAGCCGTCTTTTTCCGGGGAGAGACCATCGTCACCAAAAATAGTAACGGAAAAAGGTCCACTATTACGTTGAACAGCGCCACCACAACGTTCTGTGCCGTCAGGCATCAGATAAAACGCACCAATCCAATCTGTTGGATCAATCGGCACATTGTTAAATAAAGCAGCCGAACCCATAACAGTAATATTGGCATCCGTCGTCACGGGCGTCCAGCCTGCTGGGGGAGTTTGAGCAGCTACACCCAACGAAAGCAGGCAGGCTATCAGCGCGATTGCTAGGTTTCGTATTTTTAAAGTCATAATGATGAATTTAGGTTTATACTAATTCTGAATAAGTTAGGTTAAGGGCTGTTAGCACAGCGTCTTAAATGCAGTAAAACCTCCTCGTATAGTAGCACTGAGGAGGTTTTGCTGCGTTATTTTGCAATATAAACATGCATCATGAACCGGGGTATTAATCTTATCATCACGAAAAGCAACAGGAATAAAACATCCTGAAATTAATTACTTATTGCTTTGGATAATCAGTTTTTTAACCACCACACGGTCAACGTCTGTAATGCGTACAAAGTAAACTCCTTGCGGGAGTGTACTCACATTCAGGCGTACCTGGCTGGAAGCCAAAGGCTCTTCACGCAGGACTTTTCCATCTTCTGCACCATAGATACTAAGCATAGCCTTATCGGAGATTTGTCCAATCACGTTAAGGGTTACGAAAGTACTGGCGGGGTTGGGGTAGAGTTCCACATCGCGGAGGATGAAGTCGCCCAAACCAATGGTACTTTTCTCGAGGCCTGTAATTTTAGAGAGGCCACCGGGTGCAAAGAGGTTGGTATGTTGCATGCTTTCATCGTATTTGGCAACAAGAACAAACTCCTCGTTCGTAGCGGGTTTGTACAGTTTGAGGGTCATCGCCTCATTCACGTCAAATCCGTCGGTGAGTTTGGTAGTTTCATCGTCACTGAAAGCGGTGAGCGATACAGAAGAAGTGTACCCGTTAAGCTGCAGGGTTCCGGCACAGAGGCCCTCCTGGGTAAAGACGCCAATCACGTCACCGAAATCAAGACCTTCGACCTGAGCAAGGGCGTCGGCAGTAACAGCGATGGTGTGTGAAGTACCCGTAGGCAAAACGTCGTTCCAGGGAGTCTGGTTTACATATTCCGGATAGAATTGTCCTTCGATGGGAAGGCCTTTAAGGCCGGCATAATCGATAGACGCCTCGGCATAGGTATAAACCATATAGGCCCGGCCCGGGCTGAGGAAGGGCAGGAAGTTGATGCCCTGGCTTGGCCAGTACACACCATTTCCGGCAATTTCCTTCACAATTTCGAGGGTCGTTCCCAGGGCACCGAAGAGGTCTTCGGTAGAAACATTATGGTTAGCCAGAACAGGAATAATAGTCCAGCCTTCATTGAGGTCGACAACCTTATTGGTCACTTCCGTACCTTCAAAATAGAGGCTGACTTCATTTTCGACTTTAATTTTATACCCGATATACGAATCCCAGGGCCCAATATTATTAATTGGGGGCCAGTAGACGACGGTAAGGGTTTTAAGGATAATAAAGTCTTCAATAATCGGAGCCATAAGCACAGACACATCGGTAGTATAGTCGATGTAGCTTGAGAGGCCGCTCCAGCCTTCAGGAACTACAACGATTTGGCCGGTGAACATGCTCAGCGGTTGTTGGAACCCTTGGGTAAGAATCGGGCCGCTGCCTTCGTTGTCGAGGGTAGCGATCACGGTTTCACCAATGGTCCAGCTCAGAGAAATCCCACTTCCTGCATCAGCAGCAAAATTTCCGCCGCCGGAAATTACGAACTGATCGACGTTTTGAGCTATAACGCCGGAGAGGAAGCCGAAGCTGAGTATTAATGTGAAAATCCTTTTCATAATATTTTTATTAATTCGCATTCGTTGAGAGAAATAACCTTGCGGGCCAGAAGCCCGCAAGGTTTATTTGAGATTTTCAACTAGTTAA
>RZYD01000827.1 GCA_009930445.1 Bacteroidia bacterium
AGATGACCTGTGCATTGTAAGTAGTTTATGGCCGCCCGATGAATCCGCTCGTGTGGCATGTTTGACGGAGAGAGCCCATTAATTTCCGGACACCGTTGTCAAAATCCAAATGTTTTTTAACTTCCGATAATAATTTCACGAGACTATGCACTTTTATTATCTTCTGTTCATATTCCTCGAACACAGCCTAAAATTATAGGAGGTTGCTCCATAGATTTTGTTATTTTACAGATTGATGTCATCCTGCATCCTAATTACTTACGGAACAAAGATCCACGAACCAACAAATCACGGTCTGGATACTCAAACCATTGGAATGCGGTCTTGAATCCCGCAGTTACCCGCTGCTCTTCATTCGAACCTCGTCAGAACAATAAATCGCAGTCGTACCACCACTTTTAAAAAGTTCCAATGGTTGGAACTTTTGTGCGAAGCCGCACAGGCAGTAAATTAAAAAGTTCCAATGGTTGGAACTTTTTAAAATACATAAATCAGCATGATTGGGATGTTTTCGCTGGTTGCTCATAGCGTTGAAGTAACGACGGGATTGTAGACCGTCGTATCAACTGGCAGCGGTCTGGAATCCCGCTGTTACCTACCCCCTCTGTGTACTCCGTGTGTTCTAGCGCAAGCGGGTGGTCAGTGATAATCTCTTTAAAAAAACAGTCATTCATTTTCAAACGAACACGAAGATCATTTTCTGAACGCACAATGTTATCTGCAGTACTATGTTCAGAGACACAGTGTAATCGCGGGGCTTAGAACCGCGCATCTTTCACTTTACCACAGCCGCACGGATCAAGAACGATTGAACTGCGCAGCAAAGAAGAGGCAATCGCGGTCTACAATCCCGCGGTTACATTATGCATTTGGAAAAACATCCGTAATCGCATTGGCATCCAGTGCCATATCGATCCAGTGCTCGACCTGTTCAACAGATGCATCATTCACCGCATTTTCTATCATTGGTGACACATCACCAAACCGTTTACGCAAAATTCGTGACAA
>RZYD01000828.1 GCA_009930445.1 Bacteroidia bacterium
AATATGATATGTATTTTATTTTTTCTCATTTCGTTAGCATAGCGGAGTGAATGCAGCAAAGATAAAAAGATAGATTAATTATTTCAAGTTCCGTTCTTAGAAATAAAGTTTTTAATAAGACCAAGTTAGCGGATTTACGTTTATGATAGTTTATTTTGGTTAGTAGAAGTGAACCTAACAAAATAGTACGAAACATGAGCCAGTTATTAATGCAGTTTTACTTCAGTAAAAATTCCTGAATTTGAATTGCTATATACATTGGATTCCTATATGCTTTTTCATCTGTCGTAATCGACTATGGCTGTGCATTCTTCATTTTTGGGCAGCGCTGTGGAACACAAAACCGGAAAATCGGGGAAGGGAAGCGAGGATAAAGAGCGGATAAGACAGCGGGAAGATCAAATTTTATGCCAGAAAAAAGAGGTAAAAGTTTAATATATTGAATAATAGCTATTTGTAGGGTGTGGTTCATGGTGTCACCCTTTAAAAGGGTTTAAATACTTTTAAAGGGTAACGCCCTGAAAAACCATCAACAACATGAAAAACTTATTCCTGACTTCGACACTTTAAAATTTCAAAATTCACATCTATCACATTATCATCGAGATACAAAAATTGCGTCACCATTTTGGGTGACGCAAATGCCATAATAGTGTATTTTTATGCATGTTTATTCGAAAAAGGAAGAATCGTTCAGGAACTACAAGTATTGTTGTTGTTGAAAAGCGTAAAGGTATTTTTAAAGAAATTAAGACTATTGGAGTTAGTCAAGACGAAGACGAAATCGAATCGCTATATTATCAAGGTAAACAATGGATATCAGACTATAAAGGTCAGCAGGATATATTCAAAGTTCACAATAAAAACATTGAAGAACAGAAGGTTACGGAGCATCTCTTATCAAACATTGAAAACATCTTACTCAATGGAGTTCAATTGATTTTGAATCCATTATTTCGGATAACAGGTTTTGATGCCATTGAGGATGATATATTCCGACATTTAGTG
>RZYD01000829.1 GCA_009930445.1 Bacteroidia bacterium
TTGAAATTTTCTATAAAGGTATAAAATTTCATTTATATACAGTTGCTTTGCATTCAAGTCTACTTCACCTGTTAGGTTTCAAAATATCCTCCTTAATATACCAGAGCCATTTTTCATTGAGAAATGCTTAGCAACGTACCAGAAAACCCCGTGAAACTCCGTGCATCCTCAGCGAAACTCTGTGTTCCTTATTAAATTTAAACAAATCTGTAACTTATGAACGATTTTTGAGTCTTATGACAGATTTCGTTCAATTTTGAGAAATTTGTTTATATTTGTGGTATGATGAATGAGACAGTAAAACAAAAACAAATCCGCGAAACAGGTCAGAAGCTATTCTGGAAGCATGGCATAAAGCGTGTTACCATCGAAGAGATATGCCAAACAGCAAATACCAGCAAAGCCACTTTCTATAAGTATTTCAAAAATAAAAATGATCTGATCCTCCACATGCTCAGAGTGATGTTTGATGAAGCAATGGGAAAATATGTTGCTATCACAGAGTCAGGTGTTAACTATGAGAAAAAAATTGAAGCAATTCTGGAATTGAAGATGGCTGCATCAGATCAGATGAGTCCGGAGTTATACGAAGAGCTTTATGTGCATCCCGACAAGGAGATTCAAAATTTCCTTACTGAAGCTACTACGAATACCATGCAGATTGTGCTAAAAGACATGCAGGAATCACAAAAGAAAGGAGAGATAAGAGATGATTTACGACCTCATTTTATTCTTTGGTACTTAAATAAACTGACGGAAATGATAAAGGAAGAGAACCTCCCTGAACACTTCGGTGACCCAAAGGAGATCATCCGCGAAACGCTCACAATGTTTTATTATGGTGTATTAGCAAGATAGAAATGATGAAAAGAGTTATTGTCATATTACTAGTTGTGTTCACATGGACCGGGGCTATGTCACAGGAGTTCAGCTTCGACGGCCAGGCCAGCGGATGGGGAGCAGTGCAGCCCTTTAACACACTGCAATATCAGGTTGGAGCACGCT
>RZYD01000830.1 GCA_009930445.1 Bacteroidia bacterium
AGGCATCGCCGGATTTCACCACCGACAGCACGGAAGTGCCAATTCCTGACGTCATGGCAAACAAATCATTGGTCACCCGACCCGGACCGCTGATCACCGCATACGTCACCGATCCTGTTCCGGAGCCACCCGTGATGGTGAGCTGATTGGTGGTGTCATAAATCTGCGGCGACGCCGGAGCAAACACCAGCGGTGTCTGATCAGCGCGAATCACGCTGAAGGTATTGGTTGCGCCAGCTGAGAGCCAGTTGCTGTTGCCCGATTGAGTGGCACGTACCGACACATTGCCCGCACCGGTGAAGGTCATATTGCTCAATCCGCCGATCACCGCCGGACCATAATCCACCGCAAAGGCCACGGGATATCCACTGGATGCCGATGCTGACAGCACCACCAGATTCGTCGTTTTCTGCAATGCAATCCCCGGGAAGGTCACCGTTTGAGGAGCCTTGGTGATGACCAGGGTGTCGGTAGCCCCGCCCTGATACATGGGATCGACCGCCGTGGCGATCACGGTGTAGCTGCCGGCGTTGACGGGCTGACTGCTCGAACCGTTATAGGTGATCGAACAGGAGGAAACGGAGGGAACAGAGGTGACCGTGACGGAATGGGCATTGCGATCATAGGTCTGCGCCAGATTGGAGAGCGAGACCGTGGCCATGGCTTTGGTTACCGCAAAGGTCTGGGTCACCGTGGTGGCCGCTAGATAGTTGCTGTTGCCGGACTGACTGGCCGTCACGCGGACGGTTCCGTCGTTGGTATAGGTCATATAGGTCGTGTTGGACGTATAGCCGAGGACGGCCGGACCGGACGCTATCGCATAGGTCAGCGGGAGGCCGCTGGATGCGGTGCCGGTGAGCAACGTGGTGTTTGTCGTGATCTGCGCACCCGGATTCGGGAGAGTGATCGTTTGCGATGACTTGGCCACCGTCAGGGACACCACGATATCCTGCGGCGCATTGGTGGCGTCGATGGATTGAATCGTGTTGGTTGTGATGTAG
>RZYD01000205.1 GCA_009930445.1 Bacteroidia bacterium
CTGGGTGAAAATCTAATCATTGAACCGGGTATTCATACCCTTTATTTGCGTATCGCAGGCCCCGATACAAAAATTCTTTCCCATAGCGAGGGCGACGAAAATGCCTTTGAATTTAATGGTGAATTACTGCAATACAGTGTAATGCAGGAAATTGACTACCAAAATAAAGCTATCGACGTTTGCATGAGTTGGCTACAATACCAGAATGAAGAGGAATTGCAGGAAGGGAAATACATTGTGAATATCTTTACAGACAACAGCGAAATCGGGCAAAAATCGTTCGAATTAAAATAGCCAATAGCACACTATAATATTCCAACATACCTGTAATATACCTGATTCAGCTCTTTAGGATTGATACACATTACGGGTATCTGCATCGGATTAAACATTAACTTTTCATCCCAGCTTGAAATCGGAAAATCAGGGGAATAGGCGTCTGAATCTGTCATGAGCGTAATTAAATCAGCACGTTTTTCTGCCGCAAATTCCAATAATTGGTCAGTGTAATTCGCTACTTTCCCGGATTCAAAAAGGGTATAGTCGATCTCCTGGGCCTCGAAAGCTTCAATTATTTGCCGGGTTACCAGTGAAATTTTTGTTTCCAATCCTGCATCCGACTCTTTTTGTACAAAAAGATGAATTTTTGAATCGTATCTTTTGGCAATATGCGCTGCCCATTGTACTTGCTGACGAGTTTCAGTAAAATCGTTGACAGGAAAAACAATATTATTATACCCCTGCCCAAAATCCCGCTCTTGTACCACGATTACCGGAACCGGTGATTTAGTCACCACTTTTAGGGCATAACTACCAAAAAGATGCTGTAATCCCTTTTTGCCATGTGTTCCCATAACCATGAGCTTTGCGCCCTTTTCAAGCAGGGTGATTTCAATTTCGTTAAAAATACTGCCTTCTAAAGAGCTGAAATTATAGGATACTTTCAATGGTGTGGCATATTTTTCTCCCAAATTATCCAGTTTTTCCAGAATATCACTCTTCTCCTGCTCCGTACGGCGCATCATGGTTTTTGTATCCCGGTTAATCACATGGGTTAAGTGAATACTGTAACCCAAATTTTCGGCCAAATGACAGGCATGTGCCACGGCATTTTCTGATATTTCTGAAAAATCAACCGGTACAAGAATTAAATCATTAAGTTCTTTTTGCATAAAAGTAAGGTATTGATTAAGTACTATTTTGAATCCATTTCAAGTTTTTTAGCATAGGTAAACTGCACATATATATCTTCGCTTGCGAAAGCTTCTGCCTTTTCACCTTCAACAATCCGCGCAAGCTTAATGGAAGCATCTGTAACACCTCCGGTTATATATTGCGATGGAATATTCGATGGTGTTACCGTAACCGACCCTTCATCCTCCAGTACCGTTTCGTATAAAGCTACCGCCTCAGTGGCATTAAAAGGTATACCGGAAAGCATAAAATTAACCTGACTTCCGGTAAGAGTTTCACTCCACTCCACCTGCAGGTTTTCAGAAATAGAATACGTTCCCGGATGCGTGTACACGCTGCCAAACATCGCGGCAGGCGTCCGCACGGAAGAAGTATATGTTTTTCCATTGGAAAGTGTTAACCGGAACGTGTACAACGAATCAGGCATCAAAGACGTTTCCAGGTAATAGGTCCGGGTTTGAACATTAAAAGGCAATTCCGTATTGTTAAAAGTTATTCCCCCCTCCTTAATCTTATCATACATTACAAACGCATCGGAAAAAACCATCGCACGAATGTATTCCAGCGAATTACCAGAGTCATCTGTACTTTTTATTAGTTCATAAATGACATTAACAGCAGCAGGATCGGTAATTTCATCGGTAATTTCTTTATCACAAGAATAAAAAATGATTGAAAAAATAAAAAAATAAAAAATCTTTTTCATATTTTATAGCTATTAAATTTAAAAGAAACAAATAACAGGGTTGTTTGTATCGTGATGCAAATTTATTTTCCCATTTAGTTTAATTATTCAGCTTAATCCCGTCATAGCTAATCTCTGTTCCGTTGCGGTAGGTGATAGTAATGAATGGATTTCCAAGATAATCGTACTTCGTCCATTCCCCATGACGCTGGCCCATTAAATAGGTTGCGTCGTCTTTAATTTTTCCATTATCCCAATACCAAACCTGTCTGCCATTAGGATTATCATCAATAAAATCACCTTTAAACAACAACGTGCCATCGTTAGCAATCACTTTCCAGGTGCCAAAACGCATTCCACTACGGTACGATCCGATTTGGCGTGAGTCTCCGGTATTGTATTCCCACTCACCCTCCTGAAGTCCGTCGCTATAGGTTCCACTCACCACAATATTACCCTCCGGGTCAAACTCCTGCATCAACCCTTCTTCGCGGCCATCGATAAAATGTTCAACACGTAACAACGCACCCGTTTCATAAAACCACTTCCATTCACCCTCATAGTTTCCACGGTCATTATAATTTCCTTGTTGCTGCACTGTTCCCTCCTTATAATAAAAAAACCACGGCCCTACCCTTTTCCCGTTACGATATTCCCCTTTCGATTGTAAAGTACCCCCGGGATAATACGACTTCCATTCGCCATTTTTTTGCATTTGATCGTCGATAATTCCTTCTCCGGTTAAAACACCATTTTCGTACGTATAGGCTGCAATTACTTTTCCACTGCGGTCATATTCTCTCCTTATTCCTTCCGGTTTTCCATTACGGAAACCCGCTACCGTTTTCACCTTTCCATCCGGATAATAATCGGTGCGGATATCCACTTCCGCCACTTCACGGGCATCAATCAACAAATCCCCGTTATCATATTTTTCTACGGTTAACAAATCGCCTTTCCGGTTGTAAATTTTAAAATATCCATGTTTTCTGCCATCGCGGTAGGTTCCATCCTGATGTAGGTTTCCGTTATCCCAAAATGTAACCCAACGCCCTTGTCGGTCTCCTTTTCTATCGGTATAATTTACCTTTTCTCTGCTGACCACAAAACCATTTTTATATTCTGTTAATTGCGTTACCCACCCGTCGCGGTCGTAGGTTTTGCTCAAACCGTTCTCCAATCCATTAATAAATAAGGTTTTACTTTTTACTTTTCCATCTGCATAGTATACTGTGGTATATCCATCCTTTACATCCGAAACAAAATATTCTTCGGTATATTCTTTCTCGCGATAGGTGGTTCGGTTTCCATTTTTTTTCCCATTTTTATAATTGATCTGTAAAACAGGCTTTCCTTGCTCGTTATAAAACGTCCAAAGCGAATCAAGAAGAAAATTTTTACGGTTCCCTTCCGATTTTAATACCCCCGATTCATAATATGTTTTCCAGTATCCATCCGGTTTTCCATCGCGCAGTATCCCTTCACTCGCCAGATTACCGTTATCATAGTAAAAATAGGTGTATCCCTCAGAATTCGTTTCTTTTTTCTGTCCATACACCGTATTAAGTGAAAATAAAATCCCTATGAAAAGGATATATATAATATGCTTCCTCATGTTTATATGTATCAGTTCGTGTGAATCAGCGCCCGGTAAATCCATTTTTGTAAAACATGATTTTACCTGCATCTTCTGCCGTATCCCATCGAATCCATAAAAATACAAAGGTATTTTATTCTTTTCGTAAAGGTATGAAAAGGATTTTTTACATAACCCAACCTATGTTAAATAATCGATCCGCTTTTATGCCATTTTTTCAATTCATAAACATTTCTATTATTAATAAATAAATTTTTAGGATAAAAGAAAATATTATTATTAGGCTTGTGAATAAGTGAATAAATTTTTTTTCAAAACGTAACCTGATGAATTATTAACCAGAGTAATTTTATTGCATTGTTGATTATCAAAAGGATAGAAACAATATTAACACTTGTTAATAACGTGAATGTGGAAAAAATACTGCCTTATGCAGGCGGATTTATTGTTAATATCCCGTTGAATTTTTTTTAAAAATAATATAGTTACTAACAATAGCGGGTGGTTATGGTTTGAATTGTGAAAGTTAACTAATTTTTTAAAATTTTAATAACCGATAATTGCGTAATTCACAAAAAATTGTGAATAAATTTAACCCCTTGATGATGAATTATTTATACATTGTGGTCAGAGAATATAGCGGGAAGCGATCACTTTAAGTCAGTGCATCAGAGTAGAATCCGGTTTTTCATTGTATTTTTGTCGTTTTAAAAGAAATCAAAACAGTTTGGATATGTCGGATAAAATTCTTATAGGAAGTGACCATGGTGGTTTTTTATTAAAACAGTATATTATAAAACAGTTCATAGCAGAGGGATATGAGTTCATGGATTATGGTTGTTATGACCAGAATAGTGTGGATTATCCGGATATTATTCATCCGCTTGCATCCGCTATTGATAAAGGCAAGGCCCATACGGGGATAATTATGTGTGGAAGTGGAAATGGTGTGGCTATGGTTGCCAATAAATACCGTAACGTACGCGCTGCCTTATGCTGGGATGTGGCCCAAACAAAATTATCACGTCAGCATAACAACGCCAATATTCTTTCTTTACCCGGACGGTTTATTGATTTCAGCGAAGCATGGGAAATGGTAAAAACTTTTATTTCTACAGAATTTGAAGGAGGCCGCCATGAAAACCGGGTGCTTAAAATCGGTAAAATAATTAGCTGATCGTATGGCATTAAAAAACAAAAAAAATTATCTGGAACAATTACAAACCGCTGTTCACAATGATATACTCAAGCAGGCACTGGCGGGTAATGTATCTAAGGTGAAAGCCGATACAGAAAAAGCGTTGCACCAGTTTTCCGATTTGAGAAATGTGAAGGCCCGGGCTGCCTATCTTAAGTTGAAAGTGCTGGAAGAACTTGACCGCTTTTTGATTCAATTTGAAAATCAGTTTACTGCTGCAGGTGGTAAGGTGCTATGGGCTAATGATAGTAAAGAGGCACAGGAAAAAGTGTTGGCTTTGATTAATGAATATCCTGATGCCACGGTGATTC
>RZYD01000206.1 GCA_009930445.1 Bacteroidia bacterium
GCTTTTAATAAAGGGAGAATAAAATTCTTCTGATAAAGGGGTTCGCCGCCGCTGAAAGTAACCCCTCCACCATCGCCCCAGTAGGGGCGTTCACGGGAGAAGCGTTGCATCAGTTCTCCGACAGTATAATACGCACCGGAGATGCTATTGCCTTCATGAAGGCACACCGCAACACATTCCATGGTGTGGCAGGCATTACATTTTTCCCTGTCGAATACCAGTTCACCCTTTTGCACCGTAATTGCAGCATGGGGACAGGCTTTTATACAAGCCCCGCATTTCACGCATTTCACAGTACTGTGTAGCATCACGGGCTTATCAAAAAGGCCTTCCGGATTACAACACCATTTACAACGTAGGGGGCAATTGCTAAGAAAAACAGTAGTCCGGGCACCCGGTCCATCATGAACAGAATACGATTGAATACTAAAAACAACTCCTTTTTGCTGATCAACAGACTCTTTCAACATTATCATTCTTCTTTATCAGGTTTAACAAAATTATTCTCCCTTCACAATCCGGTATTATGCTTAGAAACGCGACTTTTTGATGGCCAAAGGTAAAGAAATGGCCAAAAGAATAGAAACAGCAAACGAACCGATGGCATAATAGATGGAATAGGTGTAGGATCCGGTAACATCTTTAAGATATCCACCAATAAACGAACCCAGGAAAGGTCCAATACCCATAACGATAAGCGTGGCAAGACCCCATATTTTACCTAAAGTTTTCCTTCCATAAATGGCGCCAGTGTATCCAACGACGCCACCGGGAACAATAGCCCAGTAGATGGCAAAGATAGCGGCAGCCACATAGGCCACAAAAGTAACCTTAGTCGTACAGGAGAGCAGCATCAGACAAGCCAGTAAACCCACGGCCGGCCCGATAATGAGCATGATTTTCCGACCTTTGGCCTCGTGTTTTACTTTGCCCACAATTTTATCGGCCACAATCCCTAACAAAGGCATACTGAAAATACCAATAATACCGATGGTTTTATAAACATTGATGGCACTGTCGCTGGCCCATCCTTTATCCTGCACCCAATAGCTGACCAGTTGTGTCCAGATAAGAAATTCGGCCATCATACTCGTGAGAAACATCAGGATTGCTCCCCAGATTGCGTATTTGGAATAGGCTTCTTTAACCGACCATTGTACCTCTTCTTTCCGGGTTTCGCCTTTAGCAACCGGTACTTCGCCGTGAGGTTCGAGGTTATAATTTTCAGGGTTTCGCTTAGCCATAAAAACGGCCAGAACAAGAAGGACAAAAATAATCAGCGAAAGCGTTACCATGGTCGTACGCCAGGTTCCGCCGTTATTCAATGAATGTTTAACAACCTCAGCAAGCAGCCATTGGGCCATTGGAGCGCCTGCAAAGGCAATTCCCCACATAGTTCCATAAGTCTTTCCGACATACCACTTTCGCACCGACACGGTGGAAGTTACCCACAGCATACCGGTAGCAATTCCGGCCAGTAAACCAAACGTAAATATATAGGCCAGCTGGGTATCAATTTTACTGGTAAGATAAAAACCCAGCGCTCCAAAAACCGCAGCGATGGCGTAAACGGGCTTTGTCCCCCATTTATCGAGTATCATTCCGGCAAAAAAAGCCGTAATGGCGTAAATCGTCATCATGAGCGAGTACCCGAGAGTAACTTCCGCCTGCGTCCAGCCCAAATCAGCGGCCATAGGTCCCTTGAGCATGGCAAAGGTGGCGCGGTAACCAAAAAGGCTGAATACGGCCAACCAGGAAGCAAATACCACCATCGGGCCATATAATTTAGCTCTATTATATTGCATAATTCAAGTATTAAAGTTAATAAATGAGCGAAAAAAAATACAGGGAGGAGAACCCTCCCTGTACGCAAGCTGAACTTTTATTTTTCCATGTACCCTTTGCAGGTAACAGCGACCATATCCGGATAGGCAATAAAGTCTTTATCCTTCATGTGACACCAGCCAAGGCCAATTTTTTCTTCGTTTAACCGAAAATTTTTACAGTGCATACACTTTGGCATACGCTCATAATTCGGGTCCAAATCATCGGCATTGACACGTTTTCCTGTGATTCGGTCGATTCCTTTAGCTACATCAACAGGAATATAATTTAAGCTGTTTCGAAATATTTTTTCTTCCATTTTTTTCAGTTTAAAAAGTTTAACTAATTGTTTCCTTTACTACACGCTTTCGTATTCAGTTCTGGCAATAAGCTCATCCTGAACTTGTTTACCAATCTCTACCCAATATTGCGTAAAACCGGCAACACGAACCATCAAATCGCGGTAATTCTGCGGATTTTTCTGTGCATCTTTCAACACTTTGGAGTCAACAACATTAAACTGAACATGGAAACCACCCTGACGCATATAGCTACGTACCAGTTCAATAAGTTTTCTTGAACCTTCCTGCCCTTTAATGGCGGTGGGGTGGATTTTAACGTTCATCTGGGAATTTTGTGACATGGAGTGATCCCAGATTGCAGCTGAGTTCATCAGCGCGAAAGGACCTTTCCGGTCGGTACCCGGATAAGCGGAGAGAGAAGCATCGGCAAAAGTAGTTCCCTGAAGACGTCCATCGGCAGAAGCCAGTGCAGCAGAACCCATGGCACCATGCGTGGAAACAGAAATCTGGCAAGAATACATTGGTTCACCGTACAAAGATTCCACGGTTTCAGAATGTGCACAGAACCAATTTTCCCAATCCAACAGGATTTCGTCTACATAATGATCGTCGTTACCATATTTCGGTGCATTCAAACAATCATAATGCATTTGTTCGTAGTCCATTTTTGCATTTTCCTCTTTTTCCTGCTCCAGCAGTGAAAACTTACCAATTTCATGTGCCGTTTTGAACCCGAAATTATTACGGATTGCATCCAGCATCTGCTCAAAGGTGTACTTTTTATCGTCGTAAACGAGTTTCTTCAAAGCGGCCAAACTGTTGATACAGGTGATATTACCAGCACTTTCCACATTGAATGTAGCATTATAACGGTATCCCAATTCATTAATCAGATGTCCGGATTCGAGACAGTCGGGTTTAGTCATGGAATGGAATACACCCATATTATTTTTTCTCCAAACATCGTGTTGGATATTATTAGTCAGGGCAAGAACATCCACGGCTTTATCCCAATAGGCTTTAAACTGTTCGAATAACTCTTCAAAAGTTTCAAGATTCTGGTTATGCGGTTTAAATACCTGAATACCCGTACGCTGGTCAACCCCGTTAAAGAGAACCAATTCAAGAATTTTTGGCATGGCGATGAAGTGAACCCCTACAGAAGTAGGCTGACCGGCTCCACCGGGAATCCAATATTCTTTTCCGTTAAGATGCAGTGGTTTCCAGCATCCGGGAGAAGTTTCGAGACATCCCCCGATAGACCATGCGCGCGATTCCTGTACCGTCATCCCTTCATGGCCGTAATGGTTCAGCATAAATTCCTGAGCCACATCATTATTCATAAAGGCAGGATAACCACATCCGGTTTTGATGACATCGGCGGCAAGCGAGAGGAAATCGGCAGGTACGGTTTCATCATAATGCAATGCAATATTCGATTGAGGCATAGCATTGGTACCACCGGCTTTAACAATAAGGTATTCCAACCGGTTGACGGCAGTTTTTCCATGACGATCGACACCTCCTACGGAAAGCGTATTAAAGGTATTCCCGGAAAGCACACCCCCAACAACCCCTACGGAGGCGAAACAGTCGATGGAAGTTTTAATAAGACGATCCTGTTCAAGCAGTTCAAGGACTTCATCTTCGGTGATGCGGCCTGCTTCGATATCCTGTTCAAACCAAGGATACAAAACCTGTCCAATGCGACCGGAAGATAAGCCGGAAATAGCATCTTCATTAATAATGGCATAATGTAACGTCTCAATAAGCTGAAAGGCTTCGAGGAACGTTCTGGGTTGGTTTTTCTCAATCCAGTATAAACGATCGGCCATAGCCAGATATTCTTCTTTCTGTTTAGCGTCTTTTTCACGATTGGCAAGCCATGAGGCATGATCGCCGTAGTTGTGAATCCAGTTCTGAACTCCTTCAATAGCAATAATAATGGCCTCGTAATTATACAGACGATTGGTTCCCACCATACCATCACCATCGGCACGGCCGGCAACTTCCGATTTCTTTTCGCGGGCAATCGCTTTTATTCCTTCAAATCCATATTCCAGCGGATAGTAGTAATTGGCGACTTCACGACCCTGAGGAAGGGTAAAACCAGAGTCGAACATACAAGCGACAGAGCGCATAATGGCTTCCTTCACATCATAATCAGGAACCATTTGCTCGTATTTATGACCCAGGTCATCGACTGATTTGCCATCCCACATTTTTGCAAGTTCCAGCAGTATCGGGATCTCTTCCTGACGCATGCCAAATTTTCCGGCAATGGAAATTACTTTTCCAAAACTTTTCGGAACATTACCACCGCCTTGGCCAAATTTTGAATGCTCATCCACACTGGCAGAACCTCTTTTAAGAGCTTCCTGATAGAAGGAGGATTCATTGGCCATATAAAAGCCTTCTGAAAGCCATGGCATAGGGAAAGATGCACGAAAAAAAGCACCTTTACGCATGGTCATCAACTCGCCGGGATAAATAAGCGGAGTCAGATGAGAAAAGGCAGTACGTAAGGCCAGCGCCCTGCGAACCACAGGAATCTCATTGTCGTGCTGAAAATATTCCCGCGTATACCAATAAGGAAACTCATTGTTAGTAGAAGAAAGAGAATCCATATAGATTTCTTTCAGTTTTGCAATTCTGGGGTGGGGTTCCCAAAGAATTTCTCTTGAGGTCAATTCTTCCGGAGCTTTACCTCCCGATTGGAATCCCAATTCCTGACCAGATTCAGCCAGCATTTCTTTAAAACTTTTTGCCATATTACAATAAATTTAGCATGAATAAATATAATGGTTTCGTGGCACCCCCATGGCAAGATGAATGCCAAATT
>RZYD01000207.1 GCA_009930445.1 Bacteroidia bacterium
TCTTTTCATCAAATACAATTCCAGCCTGATCATATTTATGCCTTTGTAATTCAGGCCTCCGACCCCACCGGTGAAATACTTTTCAACAACAACGGCATGAGTGAAGTCTGCTGGTTTATTTATGATGAACCCTGGCAACATCCGTGGATCAACGGCGGACTCCAGCAAATCGACCCGGATACGGTCATTCTTCCCTTTGTGTTAAACCCAAAAGTAATCGCGGGGAACCTGACCTATCATTATGAACCGGATGAATCGGGAGGAAATGCTTCCTATCCATTAAAATCAACCCATATATCCATAAAACCCGTCTATGTATTAAAAAACGCAGAAATATGGGCCACCGACAAACCGGGAGCGACCTATTACGATGAATATCTTATGCGGGTGGATGGGACTTTCCTGGATGGTGGCGGGGCAATGAATGTTTCCGATTATTATTATGGGGATAATTTTCAAACCCTCACATCAGGGATGACCACTCCCGATGGGTTTTTTACGTTAATGTTTAACGATGCCCTTCCTACAGGCCTGGTGAAAGAAGATTTCACGGCCACCTACACCCTGCAATCAGGCACAATTGTGAATACCCCGATTTGGGAAGATCCGCTGGGTATGCTATTGAATCCCATGTTCAATATGGGGTTGGAATGGGTTACCAACCAATCAGGAATAGGCTTCAACAATACCCTTCTGAACGGCAACTTACCGGGGGGATCAAGCGGCGGAACACACGTGATGTCGGGTAAAATGCATACTTATTCGGTGACTTATAAGGGCGACTTATATAGGTATTACCGTGTATTTGTTGAAAATGAATATTACTGCAGTCCGGAGATAAACATTTCGGCAGCACCGGGAGTGACCGTAAATATCGGAGATCAGGAATGCCGCGTGCAATCGTATAAACTGAATTTTCAGGTTCGCGCCGATTCTACTATTTTGGAACAAAGCGGGATGCCCGGAGGCCCCCTCGACGGAGTAAAATGCTATGTGCTGCGGAAACAAAACCGCACCGCCCTGCTACCGGAATATGAATCGATGCACCTGTATACAAAAAAATTCGTGAACTTTGAAATGTTCGATGTAGTTGCGGAATCTGAAACCGGCGCCGACGGTAAAGAACAAATTATCAACCTGGTACGCGATAACCCTGACCTTGTAAGCGATGACCTTCTTTTGTATGCAGAAACACCCGCCCGGGAAGGTTCGTATGTATACCACCCCAAATGGCTGTGGTATCCCCAAATCAATTCTTTCAATCCTCCCACTCCGCTTGACTATCCGGTGACCTGGAACTCCTCCATGGGAAATTCCTATAACTACATCTTTAACAATGAATTTCAGGATGTGGTTTTCGACGAAACCCTCTATATGTCACCAGCCAACCCCCGAATCGCCGGCAGAGTTATGTTTAAAAGTGTGCCCCTTAAAGGCGCAAAATGTTACACGAGCTATTTCTTCGATGGGGTTGATCATACCGACATCGACGGGCTTTTTGCTTTTAACAACCTTCCGATTATCAACGAATCCCGTTCGCTAACCATTAAAAAATACGGCTATGAAGATTATTATGTGGAAGAGGTTGGCCGTTTGATCGCTGGAAACCAAAAATGGTTTGATATTGAGATGATTCCCTGGGGGCTGATCGCTGGCAATGTAGTCAATGCTGAAGGAGAAGCAGTAGAGGCCTATGTTCAGATCGACACCCTGACCATGAACCTTACACAACGGTATACAACTTTTTTTCCCCAATATTCCGTGAAGGAAAAATTTCGTTTCCGGGCGCCGTCAGGCATGCGCAGGGTGCGCATATTTCCTGTATCCAACATCTATATGCCGCTGGATACCATGCTTTTTATCCTGAAAAACCAAAATCCGGACATTCCTCAAAACCTTGGCACTTTTGTTCTTAAAGAAAACAAACACCGCATCCGTATTCATATTACCTATACTCCACCTCCGGAAAACGGAATGTTCGGCTTTAACCCATTAAATGTGCAACTCGCACGGGTTACCTGCAACGGAATTGTTCGGTATACCAACACCAACGGAAATGCAGACTTTGAGTTTAAAAGCCCGGAAACACAGTTTTTAGTGGATATCGAACCTCCCACAGGAACAGAATTTGTCGGAGAACAAATCACAGTAAATAATTTTCCAAGCCATAGTTTTATCACCACTGAAGTGCCCATTGAAATGGGTTATAAACTTGAAGGAACAGTAACCGGAGGAAACAACAACGTGCCAGTGGCAGGAGCCCGGGTGTTTGTAGATATGGAGGGGAACGATCACCTAACGGTTTTTACCAATAATGTTGGTCACTATGTAATGCACGGTGTACCCTATTTCAACCAACAGAATATCGATGTAAAGGCTGTAGCGCAATCGTCGCAAACCACTTATACCGGGCAAAAAAAGACCATAACGCCAGGAACCCAGACGTTAAACTTTCATTTAGAGGAAATTGATTTCATGGATATCAGTACTTTATGGGGATTGCCTGTTGAAATTGAAAATCTGTATTATAAACAACGGAATATATACATCAACGGTGCTTTTGTAAACCTAACCGGACATCAAGGGATCAAAGCGGCAAACCCCGCACAGCGGTTGCCCTTTGAAGGGGTACAAATCAAACCTTCAGGAGCCCTGAACAGCAACGGTAAACCCATCGCGGAACCGGTAAATGAGGAAGTGGTATGCACCCTCACTACTTTCCCGCTTACCGTTTTTGAACAGTTCTCAGCAACCCAAATCAGCAATCATAAGGTCTTTGGCGCCGTTTCCCTGAACGATAAAATGATACGGATTAAAAAAAATACCGATAACCGGGGTTTTCTCCTCGGCCGCGTGTATTTAAACCGCAGTAGCTTTAACCTTCCCGCTGAACAATTTAATGTTAACGATAAAAACAACCTCAACCTGTGCAAACACGAAAACCAGTATCCTTTTGTCATCAGCTTTATTGCCCCCGGTAGTTTGATGTTCTCGTCGAATGAATTCGATGTTGTAAACCGATTCGGGAAAGATCCGGTATTCTCACTGAATGGCTTTCAGGCTGAAGCTACCAATGGTTCGGCAAAACTTAAAGCAACAGGACTATGGATGGATATTAAACTCAATCCGTCGTATCCCCTGGTTGATTTCTCTGCAGCGCTGGAGGCAAAAAATGTGGGTATCAAAAAAAACAACATCACCTACACAGGAAGCACCGCAACGTTCTCTATCGGACTGGAAGAATGGGAAATTGCCTGTAACGGAGGCTGGCGTATGCCATCATCCGAATCCAGAATTGTAATTCCTAACGTAACGGTGCAAACCGGGCTTGTCGATTTGTCAGCCGGTGCATTGCATCTGCTTCCCGACCGCATGGACTTTGAGGAGATTCATTACGAAACAATGACGCTGGCCAACGTAGTGCCTTTAACAGTAGAACCGGGTGCCGAGAGTACATTTTACCTTGACCCGAGTGCCAACCCGGACGGAAAGATGCACTATGTCCTCAAACTAACCGGACAGTATCCGTCGGGTGTAGCCGCTTCCTTTACAGGGCTCGAAGGGCTGCCACAAGGCACACGCATCCGCATTCCTACCCTGCAACTCATCAGTAACAATAAAATGATTCTCGCGGGTTTTGAAACCCTCAACGAACCGCTGATTTTCTATAATAACCTGACTTTACGGCTACAAATGATGGCAGCAAAAGATAACTATCTGAAGCTGACCGGATTGTTCGATCTGCAAATTCCGGGGTTACGCAATGACATGACGGCCGATCTTAAATTTATTAACGATGGAGCCGGGCATGCCGTCATGATGCCTCTTTCGTTAAATATCCGTTTTGAAGGGAAAGGACAGGTTGAATTTATCGCCGGGCGCAATGAGGGCGATCAGGACCTGAATTCAACCCGGTTCAGCGCCTCCGGAAACCTCAAAGTTACCGATAAAGGAGCCACACGTGATCTGGCCGCCACGCTCTTCCGTCAAAAACGACCAAACGGACAAATATACGTTGAAGTGGATGAACCACAACTTACCCTGGGTGGAATTAATGATCCCATTCTTCGGATCGACCAAGGAGAAATGCGCGTGGTAAACCAACAATGGAATTACCTCTGGTTTGAAGGCCCATTACAAAATACTAACGGGTTATCACAAAATGGAACTTCCCAAAAAAACCGCTTCGTTGTTGAAGGAGCCATCAATGCCAGCGACAGTGAAGTGACAGTCGACGGCATTGAGACACCGTTGGGTGGACTAAAACTCACCTATTCCATCCCGCGGAGCGAATTTATCGGAGAACTTGATATGCCAGCGTACAACCTTGGGCCGGCCGCATTCGGAGGCACGCTTAACGCACGATTCGGTTCCAATGGATGGTATTTTATGGGATGCGGATCAGGTCGGTTACCCGTGATCGGAGGAGTTAACAAAATGGCTGTCCTCCTTGCTGATTATGACGATACCGGCGTCTTCATTGAAGAGCTGAAGCAATACACCATCCGGAATAATTTCACCTTGGGGAATTCATTTAATGGTATTTTTATTTCTGCGGGAAAAAACGATCTGTTCGGCCTTGAACTGCCCTCTTTCGACTGGGGAGTTACCATTCCGGTAATCAATCAGACAGTGGGCGTATCCCTCGATTGGGAAGCACTGGTGGGAATTGACATGAAAACCACTTTCGATAACCCCGATTATTACGTGCTTGGCACGCGTGGGTTTGTCAGCGGAAAACTCACCGTAAACGCTGGTTTTGCCTATGCAAAAGGGGGCGTATATGTGGAAGTATTGGGCGAAGGAGTTACCGAACTAAGTCCGCCCTATATGTCGTTTAACCAATGTTGGGCTGCCGGGTTATCGGGAGAAATCGGCGGAAGTATCTTTGGCGTTGGCAGTGGAAGCATCGGCTTCAGCAAAACACTTCATGCCCGGTT
>RZYD01000208.1 GCA_009930445.1 Bacteroidia bacterium
GGTGGTTTTCCACAAAATGGGATAAATCGCTCCGGCTGAGAAATCCAGCTCGTCATTATCACCAAGAATGGCAATGTAACCGGTTTGTCCGTCGGGTGCGAATTCAATTTTCGATTGCGAAGGACGTACTAACTCTTCAGTAACCGGGCAATCGAGAAGGAAATAATCAAAAACAAAATCATTTTCTGTACTATTCCATGTCCCATGTCCAACCAGCAGATATCCGGTATAAATCAAAGAGCCAGTTGACCAATCCTGATTAATATCTACAACCCATGCGTCGCCGGAATTTGTAACGGTGTATGCATCCGGAATATAACGGTAGATATTGTCACCGGGGTTTGAACTAACCAGTGTTTTTGTTGTGTAGGAAGGATCTCCGATTTTGGAGACGCCGTATGCGTGACCGCCCCAGCTATCGGGAGGAGAATTGGTTCCGTCAAGTGTGGGAAGATAGAAGGTTACGTAGGCGTTTGCTGGGTCAGTGTTTCCTGCAGGGTTGTAAATTCCGTGGTTTGGATAACGTGCAGCATCGGAATAGTAGGTGCCACCTGAATTGTTTTCGGCAATATAGCACTCTACCATGTTGGTGAAAGTTTGTCCGCCATCGGTTGAGATATCATATCCAATGTCTCCGGAATATCCGCCCGGATCCATCGTACCACCCATACGGTGAATGTGTGTTACGGTGTTGATTTCTGCATTGTAAGCCAGTATGGATTTTTGTCCGCCTCCATAACCGTAACTGTAGGCATTGGCAGAAGTTCCGATATCGATAATTTCGACAATCCCTTTTTCGCCTTTTACTACGGGGCGGTAAAGATTTTCTGTTAATGCAGTTGTTTTTTCAGGTGCATTTGCAATGGTTTGCTCTGTTTGCATGCTGTAAGTTTTCAGGTTCTGACGGAGCTGTTGTGCAGATACGCTAAAACCAAAACTTACTACTAAAACAAGAAGTAAAAGTTTTTTCATGTTTTTGGGTTTTTTTGTTAAATGTAATTAAAATGTATTCTATGCTTGTTTGTTAAACTAATCTACAACATATACTATAGTGAGAGTAGCCTCAATATGTAAAGGTTGCCTGAAGTTTTTTAAAAATCGGAACAATTTGTATAAAAACCGGGTACGGAATTTTTACTGCTTGTTCAGTTAACCACTATTCATTAGTGCGTACAAAGTTAGTATTAAAACCTGAATACCCAAATTTTTTGTTGATTTGGGACCGAGTTTTATTTTTGGAATGCCTCAGGGTGTATTTATTTATTTTGCCATCAGCCGATGCAATATTTCTCTTGCTTTCACGTATATTTGCAGCAGGAGGAACAATGAAAAAAGCGGATCTCTTTATAATAAAATCCTATATCGGGCCCTTGGCGATGACATTTTTTATTGCGGTGTTTATCCTCTTGATGCAGTTTTTGTGGAAGTATGTCGACGATTTGGTCGGAAAGGGTCTTGAATGGTACATCATTGCAGAGTTGCTTTTTTATGCTTCGGCTACTTTTGTGCCACTTGCTTTACCCATGGCTATTTTGTTGGCGTCACTCATGACGTTTGGAAACCTGGGTGAGCGTTATGAACTCGTGGCCTTAAAATCATCCGGCCTTTCGCTTCGTCGTATTATGCAGCCGTTGGTTATTACTACCGTGTTAATCAGTGGTGTGGCCTTTTTCTTTTCCAACAATATTTTGCCTGTCGCTAACCTGAAATTTCAATCGATTCTTTTTGATGTCCGGAAACAAAAACTGGCACTCAATATCGACGAAGGGGTATATTACGACGGTATTGAGGGATATGTAATTCGTGTCGCAAAAAAATCCAAAGACCAGAAAACAGTAAAACAGGTTATGATTTATGATCATACCAAGGTAAACGTACCGCCAACCCTGACAGTGGCTGATTCGGGTTATATGGATATGGCCCGCAGCGGAACGAGTTTGGAGTTTACTTTATACCATGGTATAAACTACGATGAATCGGCGGATCGAAAAAAGCAACCCGACGAGCCCTTCCGGCGCATGAAATTCGATAAAGAGGTCATTGTTTTTGATTTGACGGAATTTGCCCTGAATCGAACTAATGAAGATCTTTTCCGGAAAAATTATAAAATGTTAAACTTAAAGCAGCTCAACGAGGCTGACGATTCCCTGCGCATTGTATACGATCAAACACTCGACGATTTTGTAAGTACCAGTATTAACCGGTTTTATTTTTTAAACCGGCTCGATAGTCTGCAATCTTCCGACAGTACCCTTATACATTCTATGAATCAACCGGATTTTTTGGATAATTTTAGCGAAACTGAAAAGCTTTTTATTATTGGGGAGGCACAGGAGGTTGTACGCAAGGCACAAAAGAATGTGCGTTACCGTCGCGATCGTATTGATAACCGGGCCGCATCAATCCGAAAATACCGGATAGAATGGCACAGAAAATTTACCCTGTCGTTTGCCTGCTTGTTACTCTTTTTCATTGGTGCACCGTTGGGGGCCATCATACGAAAAGGTGGCCTGGGAACGCCGCTGGTAGTATCGGTAGTGTTTTTTGTGATTTATCATATTATCACAACCACAGGCCAGAAATATGCCACGGAAGGAGGTCTGACGCCCTTCTGGGGGATGTGGATCGCCAGTTTTATTATTCTTCCGCTCGGAGCTTTTTTGACTGCAAAAGCCTCCTCTGATGCACAAATTCTTGATGCTGAGTCGTGGGAGAAATTTTTTGAACGCATAAAAAATAAAATAAGTCGCTGATGCGTATTTTTATTATCTGTAATAAGTCGCCCTGGCCACCCAACGAAGGTGGATCCATGGCGATGTACTCCATTATTACAGGCCTGCTTGATGCAGGTCATCAGGTGAAAGTTTTGGCCGTAAACTCTGATAAATATGCGGTTTCAATGGCGGATGTTCCGGAAGATTTCCGGAAAAATACCGCTTTTGATACGGTGTTTTTAACATTGAAAGTGAATCCATGGCATGCCTTCATCAATCTTTTTTCACGTAAGAGTTATAATATTCAACGTTTTGTTTCCGCCACCCTGCGAAATAAAATTATTGAAATTTTATCCCATAATACCTTTGATATTGTAAATCTTGAGATGCTCCATACAACTCCGTATATCAACACAATACGGGCGTATTCCGATGCGGCCATCGTTTTACGAGCACATAATATTGAACATTTGATATGGGAACGTGTAAGCAAAACCTCCCGCAATCCGCTGGTTCGTTTTTATACGGGTCATTTGGCGCGAACCCTTAAAAGGTACGAACTGGGTATTCTCGGAAAAGTAGATGGTATTGCGGCCATCACGCCAACCGATGCTGATTTTTTTCGTAGTCGGGCACCTGAACTTCCTGTGGTTGCAATTCCTTTCGGTATTACACACGTAGCCTCAGCGCCGCCCGTTACGTGTGAATACCCCTCCTTGTTTCATTTGGGTTCGATGAACTGGCGGCCTAACGCGGATGGAATCCGGTGGTTTCTTGATGAAGTCTGGCCCTTGATTCACCCGGCTTTTCCGGAATTAAAATTTTACCTTGCCGGCCGCCATATGCCCGGGTGGCTGCTTCAGCGCAACGACCCCAATGTAATCAATCTGGGAGAGGTAGAAGATGCACAGCTTTTTATGTACACGAAATCTGTGATGATTGTTCCCCTGTTGTCGGGAAGCGGTATCCGAATTAAGATTATTGAAGGAATGATGGCTTCGCGTACTATTATTAGCACTACTATCGGCGCTGAAGGTATTTTGGTTACTCCGGGTAAAGATATTTTGCTTGCCGATACGCCGGAACAATTCCTTCAGGCCGTGGAACTTGTAGTGCAAAATGAACAACGATGCCTGGCGATTGGAGCGGAGGCCCGGAAAACTATTCTGGAAAAGTATGATAACCGCCGGATTATTTCTCAGTTAACCGCTTTTTATCAGTCGTTGAGGAACACCGATTAAATGTATATTTTTGCGATGCCGACAGGGTATTTTTGTACATTTGTCGGGATTATTAAGGCGATATGAAACTCCTGATACTTCTTTCACGTGTACCATGGCCAGTAGAGAAAGGGGATAAGTTAAGAGCTTTCCATCAAATCCGCTGTTTATCGCTTCATCATGAAATTCATTTATTTGCTGTTTCTGATACAAAGGATAACGCAGAAGCCCACACGAAGCTGTCTGCCTATTGCTCTTCTGTTACTTTTGTTCAACGATCGTGGAGTGCTGTAGGGTGGAATGTTTTGCGCGCCTTTTTCAGCGGTAAACCCCTGCAAACCGGGCTTTTTTATAGCCGTAATGCTAAAAATGCACTCCATTCACTCGTTGAAAAGATACAGCCCGACCACCTTTACTGTCAGTTAATCCGTGTGGCCGATCTGGCTAAAGGGCTGGCGATTCCCAGTACTATTGATTTTCAGGATGTGATGTCTGTGAATATATTACGGAGAAAAAAAGCCAGCCCCTGGTGGATGAAACCTGTTATGGCAATGGAATACCGACGGCTTCTGCGCTATGAAAAGGAAATTTTTGACCGTTTCGACCATCATACTATTATTTCGTTTCCCGACCGCGATTTAATGCCTTTTGCTGAACGTGATACCATTCATGTTATCCCTAATGGCGTGGATTACTCATATTTTTACCCGGTTGATGAACCCAAAGATGTGGATATTCTCTTTACAGGAAATATGGGCTACCCCCCCAATATTGACGCCTCTGAGTTTTTGGTAAACGAAATTCTCCCTTTGGTGCATCAGGAACTTCCGGAAACGAAGGTCATGCTTGCCGGGGCAAACCCCCATGTTCGTGTTCAGCACCTGGAATCCTCCATGGTTCAGGTAACCGGATGGGTGGATGATATCCGTGATTGTTATGTCCGCGCCAGGGTTTTCGTGGCCCCCATGCGGATTGGTACCGGGCTGCAAAATAAACTGCT
>RZYD01000209.1 GCA_009930445.1 Bacteroidia bacterium
TTAAATATTTTTGATTTTCATCAGTTCATTCTTGGATATACGCTTTCCTATGCGCTGCCTTCTTTTATTATTATTATTTATCTTATTATACGTAAAGATTTCAACCTGCGTCCTGGTTATGCTTTTATCACAAAGGAGCTGCGGAAAGAGTTGATCAGCGTTAGCCTTTATGGTATTGTTGCTGGCTTCATGGGGATTTTAACCATCAATATCGACCGGATCATGGTCGAGCGGTTTTTAGGTCTTGATGCAACAGGAATCTATTCGACTGCTTTCTTTTTTGGCTCTGTGGTGGCCTTGCCCTCCCGTTCGTTGACCAAAATTTCTTCGGCATATCTTGCTGAAGCCTGGAAGAAGAATGACCTTTCACTTATTGCCTCTATTTATCATAAATCATGTATTACACAACTCGTGGTAGGAGGTTTAGTGTTTGTGGGTTTAATGGTTAACCTTGAAAATATTTTTTGGATACTCGATGAACCCTACCGGGCAGGGAAACTCGTGATTGTTTTCATTGGATTGGCCCATCTGGCGGATATGGCTTCAGGGGTCAGTGCGAATTTGCTGACTACTTCTCCTGCGTATCGTATTCATTCGTTTCTGCTTCTTGGGTTTATGCTGTTGGTTATTGCAACCAATTTTATTTTTATCCCGATTTGGGGTTTGGTGGGAGCCGCAATGGCTTCATTCTTTAGTAAAGTGATTCATGACTTTCTTCGTGTTTTTATTATTTATAGAAAATATCAACTTTTTCCTTTTTCTTTTAAAACTGGAATCACTCTTGTGCTGATTCCCTTTTCGATTTTTGTTACCTCTTTTTTCCCGGTTTTAGAAAACCATCTCATGGATCTGATACTACGAAGCACCCTTGTAAGTTTGTTTTATGTTTTTATTGTGTATATTCTTCGGATTTCTCCGGATATTAATGAGCGCATCGAGGCCTATTGGGGTATTATCCGACGGCTCTTTTCAGGAAAACAAAACAGGTGAATGTAATAGTATAGGTGTAGGTACCGGATACCGAAGGGGTAGCCCTGTTCTAAATCGCCTGTGAATTGATTTTTTTGTCATCCCGTGCCTGAACTACTGCTGCATTGAATTCAAAACCGATTAACAGAATAACCGCATTCAGATAAATCCATACTAAAAAAATTATTAAGGCCCCCAATGACCCGTACAAATAGTTGTACTGCCCAAAGTTATGGATGTAAAAATTGAATAGCACAGTGGTGATTCCACTTAACAGAATCGTGATGAGTGCGCCATGGGAAATAAAACTAAATTTCTTTCGTTTCGCAGGAGCAAAATAGTACAGGATCGAGATGGCAATAAAAAGTAAGAGTACGATTAAGAAAAAGCGTACAATTTGATAGAGAAGAATGCTGTTCTCGCTGCGGATAATTTCATGGTCGACTAAAAAATTCAGGGCAATATTTCCGAAGGTAAGCAGGGTAAGCATGACAATGAGTAACGAAGTAATGACAATAGCAAGCACAATGGAAAGACCCCTTCGTCGTATCCACGGGCGGTATTCGATATAGTGATAGGTGTTATTGAAGGCAGCAATCATCATACTGATTCCGCTGGAAGTAAATATCAGGGTCAGCAATGAGGAGAGTGACAACAGACCGGCGCGTGGCCTTAGAATGATATCCTCGATGGTATGCCTGACCAACTCCCATGAATCATCGGGAATAAAAGTATTGATGATATTTAATAGAAGTTCTTGAAAATCAGCGATTTTAATATAAGGAATAACCGTGAAGATGGTTATTATGGCCGGGAACATTGCTAAAAAAAAATGAAAGGCTATCGCCCCGGCCCGTACCCCCAAAAAACCATTATCCAGCCCACGGATGAAAAGCTTTAATACGCTTCGCAATTCCAGTCCGCCCGAAAAGGGAAGATTTTTGAGCGCTGCACGGTTGAAGAACCGGCGGATAAATCCAATTTTGTTTAAGTTTTTCCAGAGATCCTGGCTTTTTGGCTTTACCGACATACTCCGCTGGATTTATTTTTTTTCAAAATGGAGTTGAAAAATGATTAATTTTTCATTTTGTTCCCTGCATAAGTAATAGGTGCGAAAGAGGGTTCCTTTGCTTTTGTATTCCCCCAGACAAAAGAGGGATTGATCAGCAGAACGGCCGCTGTGTTTTATCGTAAAGGTGGTTGGTGGATAACGGGTGAAAAATTCATGGGCCAGTACCGTTGCCTGTGTTTTGCTATAGCTTCCCTCGTTGTCAGGGAACACCAGTTCAAGCGTGGTGTTAAAATAGGTGGAAAGGGTTTTGCTGTTCCCTTTTTCTATGGCTTGATTGATTATTTCTGTCGCATCGGCCTGTGCAATACAGAAAAAACCGGAGAGGGTAAGTACGATCAGAAGAAAAAGACTGCGGGGTATTGTTGATGAAATGGCCATTATTTTATTTGCTTTCAGCAAATTTAATATTTTTGTGCTTTCCAGCAAATAATTTGTCGCCTGGCTGTATTTTAGCATTGTGTTCTGTATCACACCAATCCGTTAGAAAAATGAAAATCAGAATTTTGATGATGGGAAAAACCGATAAGGGGTATCTGGACGAAGCCTTGGCCATCTATCATAAACGATTGGTGCATTATGCCGGCTTGGAAGTGATGGTGTTTCCTGATCTCAAACCGGCGAAAAATATGAGTCCTGACGTGCGCAGGAATCAGGAAGGCTTGCTACTGTTACGACAAATAGCGGCCGATGATTATGTGGTGTTGTTGGATGAAAAAGGGGAGATGCATTCCTCGGTTTCCTTTGCCGGTTTTCTTCAGCAGCGAATGAATGCAGGACTTAAATGTTTGGTCTTTGTTGTAGGAGGCGCCTATGGGTTTTCTTCGGAGGTGTATCGTCGTGCCGATTATCAGCTTTCGTTATCCCCAATGACATTTTCGCATCAGATGGTGCGTTTGTTTTTTATGGAGCAGTTATACCGTGGTTTTACGATTCTTCGTGGTGAACCGTATCATAATAGTTAAATCAGTGCATAAGTTCATCCAGTTCTAACCAGCGTAATTCTTTTTCATCGAGTAAATCGGTTATTTTCTGGAAACGCTCTCCTGCGATGCGTATTTTTTCGTGCTCTTCGGGCGGGCAGGTATTCATTGTTTCTGTGAGCGCCGCTTTTTCTGCTTCCAGCGCGTTGATTTCTTCTGCGAGTTTTTTATACTCCTGCTGCTCTTTCCACGAAGGTTTATTGGTTTTTTGTTTTGGTTTAGGCTGCTCAACAGGCTTTTGTGCTTTCTCCTCCTTCTTTTTCTCCCGCTCTATCGCTGTTTTTTTTCGGTAATAATCGGTATAATTGCCGGGATAGTCTTTGATTATTCCTTCCCCTTCAAAAGCAAATACATGGTCAACCAGTTTATCCAGGAACAGGCGGTCGTGCGATACAATCATCAGCACGCCTTTAAATCCTTCGAGGAAGTTTTCCAGTGTTGTGAGTGTCTGGATGTCGAGGTCATTGGTGGGTTCATCCAGAATGAGGAAGTTAGGACTCTTCATCAGCACCATAATCAGAAAGAGCCTTCGTTTTTCTCCACCGCTCAGGTGATCGAAGTAATTGTACTGCAATTCGGGACCAAAGTTGAAAAAGGTAAGGAAAACCGATGCCGAGACCCACGTATCACCAATACATACAGACTCGGCTACATCTTTAACTATGTTTATGATTCTTTTATCGCGGGGAACATTCAGGCCTTCCTGCGAGTAGTAGCCAATTTTTAAGGTCTCGCCATGTATGATCTCGCCCGTATCCTGTTTTTCCAGCTTAGTGATAAGATTCAGAAAAGTTGATTTCCCGATTCCGTTGGGTCCCACTATACCAATGCGGTCTTCTTTTTTAAAGGTATAGGAAAAATTTTTAAGAATAAGCTGATCGTCATAGTGTTTATTGACGTTGTGCATCTCTATGATCTTTTTGCCCAGGCGAGTCATTTGCATTTTAAAGGAGAACGATTCTTCATGATTTTTGCGCTTAGCAATTTGTTCCAAATGGTAAAATGCGTCGATACGTGCCTTGGATTTATGCTGGCGTGCCTGCGGTTGTCGGCGCATCCAATCGAGCTCGGTACGATAAACACTTTTTGCCCGCTCTGTCTCTCTTAAAAGTTGATCCTCTCTTTCGGCCTTTCTTCTTAGGAAGTTGCTGTAATTTCCTTTATGTTTGAAGAGGGTCTGGCCCTCCATTTCTATAATCTCATCACACACATTATCCAGGAAATACCTGTCGTGTGTGATAAGGAAAAGGCTAAGTTTCTGTTTGTTGAGAAACTCCTCCATCCACTCAATCATCTCAATGTCAAGGTAGTTGGTTGGCTCATCCATGATCAGGAAATCCACCTCTTCCGTTAAGGCCTTTGCCATAGCCACGCGTTTCCGCTGTCCGCCGGAGAGCGTGCCACAGCGCTGGTCAAACCTCGGCACCTTGAATTTTGTCAGAATTTCCTTGATTTTGAAGTCATAATCCCATGCCTCCATGCGGTCCATGGTCGCCATGGCTGTCTGCATTTTTTCCTGGTTCCCGGGCGTGTTTGACTCATTCGTCTTCTGTACAATTTCATTGTATTCCCTGATACATGTTATCAACGCATTATCGGAGTCAAAGAGCGCTTCCAAAACCGTTTTATCATCCGGCAGAAATGGGTTTTGTTCGAGGTAGGTGACACGGATATCTTTTCGGAGATCCACCGTGCCATCATCGGCAATGTCTTTTCCTGTGATGATATTGAGAAGTGTAGTTTTTCCTGCTCCGTTGTTGGCGATAAGTGCTACCTTGGAACCCTGCTCAATGGAAAAGGAGATATCCTCAAAAAGAAGTTTTTCTCCGTATGATTTTGTCAGATGTTCAACAGTCAGATAATTCATGACGCCAAAGGTAACACATCTCCAAACAATAACCGCAAAGGATA
>RZYD01000210.1 GCA_009930445.1 Bacteroidia bacterium
GGTTTTTTGTTAAAACAACCGCCACAGGCATCACGTTCTACCTTACATACTGCAAGACCGTTTCTGGCATTTTTTCGGATGCGTTTATAGGCAAGTAAGAGGCGGTCTTCGATAAAACGTTGTTGCTCAATTGATTTATTTTCCAGATCCTGTTCATCTTTTTCTGTCTCAGCCACAATAGTATCGAGTTCGCTTTTTTTCAGCTCAAGATCTTTTTGAAGATCAGCCAGATTCAGGTTAGCTTTTTCTACTTCTTCTTCTTTGATCGTAATTGTAGCCGTATATTCTTTTATTCGTTTTTCAGCGAGTTGAATATCCAGGGTTTGGAATTCGATTTCTTTTGAAAGGGAGTCGTATTCACGGTTGTTACGCACATTCATTTGCTGCTCTTCATATTTTTTTATGAGAGCCTGCGCTTCAGTGATTGTATTTTTCTTTTCTAAAATCTGACTTTTTAGTTCGGCTATTTCCTCATTGTAATTTGAAATGCGAGTTTCCAGACCGATGATTTCATCTTCCAGATCCTGTACTTCCAGTGGTAATTCTCCTCTGACTATCCGGATTCTGTCGATTTTGGAGTCGATAAGTTGAAGGCTATACAGAGCAATAAGCTTTTGCTCGATCGTTACTTCTGCTTCAGACCCGGCAGGAGATGCCTGAGATTTTTTAATTTGCGATTCACTTTGTTCAGGAACCATATTTTCGTTTTTCTTTACCATGGCAGGGAATGTTATCTAATTGTTTTACAAGTATTTAACCGGATTCGTATTTGTTTTTGAAATTGAGAGGGCAAAGGTAGGAAATTTTTCATTAAGAATCTCAAACAGAAGATCTTTAGTGAACTGTTCGCTTTCATAATGGCCGATATCGGCGAGGATAAGCTGTTTCCCTCCATCAAAGAATTCATGATATTTGATATCGCCGGTAAGAAAGAGGTCAGCATTGGCCTTTCTTGCTTTGGCGATAAGGAAACTTCCTGCTCCGCCACAAACGGCAATCCGTTTCACTTTACGGTCGGTTATGCCCGTATGCCGGATGCAGGGAAGGTGCAATTTTTCTTTAACCGTATCGAGAAAATTGCGCCAGGAAATGGGGTAATCCAGGTCACCGATCATACCTGCACCCACTGCCGGGTGGTAATTATTAATGGAACAAATATCATAGGCCACTTCTTCATAGGGGTGAGTGGTTTTGAGCGCTATGGTTATTTTTTGGCTCAGGTAGGCCGGGAAGATGGTTTCAATACGGACTTCCGGACCGGAATGCATTTCCCCGATTTTTCCTGAAAAGGGATGGGTGTTTTTCCCGGCGCGGAAGGTTCCTTCACCCTGACTGTTAAACGAGCATAAATCGTAGTTTCCGATGTCTCCTGCTCCGGCAGCAAATAATGCCTCGCGGACTTTGTTTGCATGCGACGGTGGAACAAAGGTGACCAGTTTACTCAATTTTCCATTGCCGGGGGCCAGTATTTCAGGATTTTTAATACCAAGAACAGAACAGAGTTTATGGTTTACCCCTGTGGCAACATTGTCGAGGTTGGTGTGGATGGCGTAAATTGTGATGTCGTGTTTAATGGCTTCTATTAGTGGATTGGTAACTGCATTTCCCGGTATGATTTTTTTTAATGAATTGAAAATCAAGGGGTGGTGTGCAATAATCAGGTTAGCCTTGCGCGAAATGGCTTCCTGAACCACTGCTTCAGTAACGTCGAGTGTGATTATAGCTCCGGTGCATTCAGTATCATACGATCCGGTAATAATGCCCGCATTATCATAGGATTCCTGGTAGGCCGGTGGAGCCACTTGTTCAAGAATGGCAAATATTTGTGCATGTTTCATTTGTTAAAAGATTTTGTCCTAGCCGATCAACTATCCTGCCTGCTACTTGTACCTGTGATTTTGTTATCGGCAAGCTGGTTTGTTTTATTGTGTTCTTTTTAACAAAAATAGGGATGTTTTTTGAGGTTTCGAAGCAACCTGAAAAAAACCATTGCAGGGTTTTCTTTTGTGATTCCATGGATGCAATTCAATCCAGTGGCTTATTATATTTTTTTGATGCTGAATCATTTTAACTGGGGAGGTCTATAAGGTATTGTGCCACAAAGTAGAAGCATGATTCTATGCCATCGGAAGAAGATCGGAATTGCTGTGTTCTTGCGAAATTTTTTATTATAAATAAAATTATTATATTTGTGGTGATTGATTTGGGTGAGGATTGTAAACAGTTTTACGAAGGAATTTTTTTTTCATTAATCAAAGAAACCATACTAACCAGATGGGACAATTGTTACGTTTTTTGGCATTTCCTTTTGCTCTTTGTTACGGGCTGGCAATCCGAATACGAAATAAATGTTTTGATACCGGTTGGTTTTGTAAGTCGAAGTCGTATCCAATTCCACTCATCTCTTTGGGGAATTTAACAATGGGTGGAACCGGTAAAACCCCACATGTCGAGTATTTGATTCGCTTGCTGGAGCCGAAAAAGTTGAAAATAGCCACACTGAGTCGGGGATATGGCCGAAGGACAAGAGGCTATCGTATTGCTGAAGCAGGGGATAATGCTGAAATAATTGGCGATGAACCCATGCAATACGTCAGCAAATTTCGTAATATTACCGTTGCGGTTGCAGAATCGAGACGTGAAGGAATTGAAAAACTGCTCAAGGGAACTCCGCGATTTGATGTTATATTGATGGATGATGCATTCCAACACCGGTGGGTCAAGCCGGGGTTATCCATTTTGCTGACCGATTTTCATAATTTGTATACAGAGGATCATCTTCTTCCGACGGGAACCCTCCGTGAGCATGCTTCATCTTCTTCGCGTGCTGATATCATCATAGTAACTAAATCGGGGCGCGTGCTTTCACCCATAACGCGAAGGAATCTTACCGATCAGCTCGCTCCTGCTGCACATCAGAGGCTTTATTTTTCCTATATCACGTATGATAAACTGAAGCCTTTGCCGGGAGTTAATTGTCCGAAACCTGCTGATTGTTATTCCTCGCTACTGGTTTTCTCAGGCATTGCCAATACCTATCCGTTTAAGTATTATCTGACTAAGCTTTGTTCGCATATGGAATCCCTGAATTTCCCCGATCATCACCGCTATTCGTTACAAGATATCAATGGAATACTCAAAAAGTATGATGATATTTTTACGAAAAACAAAGCTATTGTTACAACGGAAAAGGATGCTATGCGGCTTCAACGCCCCGAAATTCTAAACCTTCTTAAAGGTATACCCATTTATTATCTACCGATAAAAATTGCTTTTCATAATGGCGATGGCGAAGCCTTTAATCAGGATGTGCTGTCGTTTGTTTCTAAATATCGGCGAGGTATCGATTAATTCTCCATACAAAGAATTCTTATTCTCCAGTTTTCGTTGTCGATGATCATTTTCTTATTCATCAGCGGAAGACTTGCCAGCGCCACACCTATCAGGCTGCCTGAGATGATCAGGGTTTGTGGTTTAATTATTGGTTGGCGCTTGGTTAACAAGGCATTTACCAAATCGAGAATAAAAAATCCCCCTCCGGCTTTAATCCCGATGTCGGCCATAAGTGCAAAGAGCCGTCGGGTTTGGTAAACAGCAATGATGGAATGCACATATACTTTTTTCATGCGGTCAATCTCAATCAGGCTGTCGTTGATTCTACTGATTCTTCCCGTTACCTGATTATTGGGAGAGCACAATAAATTGATTCTATCGCCTGTTAAATATTTGTAATTTTTCACTGTTCCCGGTTTTTCCACCACAAAATAATTTTTTTGTGCCCTACCTAACAGTGTCATAGCTATGATAGTCAGAAGGAGTATAAAGCATTTTACGGAAACAATTTTAATCGTCTTCATTTTGGAAATGAAATTATCCGCATTCAGGGGATAAAGTTAAACAATTTGTGGAGATGTGTTGAAAAATCTCTACTTTTGATTTTTATGAGAAGAAAGCGAATTCAGGTACTATTTATTTTTCTGGCAGGGACATTCTTGCTTAGTTGTTCTACTTCTTCAGAAAGAAAGGTTATTTTTCAGGGGGAAATCCACGGAAGCGAAGTAAGCAGGTTAACGCTTTATGAATTGGGGGTAAAAGAGAGCCATGCCTTGCACACACAGGTGCTTAAAAAGAATGGCCGGTTTCAGATTGAAACAGAGTCTAAAGAGGCTGGTTTTTATTACCTTGAAACCGATAACCATGATTATATGGTGTTGATTGGGGCTCCCGGAGAACGAATATCCATTGAAGCAGAAAGCTGGAGCCTTTCCCAATCGGCGGTAGTCAGTGGTTCACCCGAAACCGGCTTGTTGCAAACTTACAGGAAAGCATACTACGAAAACCTGAATAAACTGGCCGATTTAAACCGCATTCTAATTCATCGCCGGATGGAGGAGGATTATGCTGAAATCCATGATTCGATTGCGGTAGCGCTGAATGCTTTGTTTTTAAGGCAGCAGCAGCTGGCGGAAGATTTTATTCGTTTGCATCCGGGTTCCCTTGCAGCACTTTTGGTGGTTAACGACAAATTCGGGAAGCAACAGTTATTTAATGATGCAGAACATCAGGATTTATTCATCCTGATTGATGAAGGGCTTCAGGAAAATTATCCGGGAAATATGCATACCCTGGAGCATCACGAGCGGGTTAATGGGCTTATATCGAAGGTCTCACGGGGAAATGCAATATCGGTGGGCCAGCCTTCTCCCGTGTTTTGTCTGCCCTCGAACGACGGAGTAGAAAAATGCCTTAATGATTTTTCTGGTAAAGTGGTACTGATTGATTTTTGGGCATCCTGGTGTATGTCATGCCGGAAGGCAAATCCTGTCAGGAAAACCTTGTATGAAAAGTATAATCGCCATGGTT
>RZYD01000211.1 GCA_009930445.1 Bacteroidia bacterium
CCGAAAAATCCAGCAGATTAAATGATTTGATTTTTGCTTCTTAAAAAACTATTCGTTAAATTTGAATGGATTTTCCCGCTAAAAGGGGAGAATAGAAATGAAAAGTACCCATCAAAAATGAATCGTATGAAAAAAATTTATCTGCTGATCCCGATTGTGGGATTCATGATTTCTTGCTCCGGAGAAAAAAAACAAACGGATAAATCGACTGAAGCCCTACAGAACCAAATTGAGGGCATAGAAGAATCTACACAAAAACTCGATGGCTCCATAATGTCATTAGAAAAAGAAATGGAAAAATCGCAAAGTGAAGTCGATTCATTGTTGAACAATCTATAATTCCATACTCATGAAAAAAATAACAATCCTTACAATGGCACTCTTTCTCGTCGCCTCAGGTATATTTGCGCAGCAAGAAGAAAAAGTGCAACAGCAACAAAAAACAAAAAGTATCCAGATTCAAAAAAAACAGAATCAGGAAGAAAAGAAAACCTCAAGCAATACAGAAGCTAAAAAAAACATAAGCCTTCAGGAACGACAACAAAAAACAGAAAAAGCACCGGAACAGAGGCAAAAGAATACACAAGGAATAAATGTTTCAGGTGAAAATCAGGAGCAAAACAAAACCAGTGTGCGCATTCCGCAGAACCAGACTTCACAAAGGCAAAACACAGAAAAAGCACCCGGTAAACAGCAAACAGGCGACGATAAATTTGTTTCCAGAGACAAGGAAGGGCAACGAACCCGCAGCGAAAGCATTAAAAAAGAAAAAGACGAACAGCTTCAAAAAAGCGAAGCGAGCCCAGGGAAAAACCAAAATAAAAAACTGAATAATGAAGAGAATGAGGATGTAAGTATTCAGAAACAAGGGAATGCGTATGGCAAAGACAAAGAGATAACCGGGAAAGAATTCGGTCAACAACGGGCGGAAGAAGCAAAATTGAAAGCACAGGAAAGAAAAGCCTATGCCGAACAAAAAATTCAGTCAGAAGAAGCCCAAATCAAAATCTACGAGGAAAAAATCAAAAACGCAAAAGAAAACGTAAGAAGGCAACGCGAAAATGGGGAAATATCCCCTGAAGAAGAAAAAGTAAAGCTGGATAAAATTATGCAGGCGGAAGAAAAAGTAAATAAAATGAAAAGCGTTGTAAATAACACCAGAAAAGAGGTAGAGGAGGTAGATCAGGAAATCCGAAAAACAGTAAAAATTAAATAGGATTCCGGCATTGCCCCCCCGAATCGTTATGAAAAAAAAGGTATCTCTGGTAGCGGATCAATTCACTGTTTGACATATCGGATTCAGGGGACGCAACAAACAATAATCTACAAATAATATTCATTGTTTCAATGTTTTAGTATCCGTAAACTGTCGTCCGGTAAAACAGTGTATCCAAATAATTGGATATTTCTTATTGGATATTATTCATATCATTTAGCATTTTTACGATGAGGTTATCCGTGCTTTCCGCAATTTCTACCAAAGTTTTATCCTGCATATAGCATGCGGTTGTATATACTTTATATTTAGTATCCTTCATAACATTTCCTGCGGTAGTATTTACATGATTTGCTCCTGCCTGTTCGATGGCCAGCGCCGTTCCTTCATCATGGCCAACCGTCACAGTAACCTTATCGAGTACCTGCGCCAGCAAAACCGGTGCAATACACATGGCCGCTACCGGTTTTCGTTCTGCAATCATTTCCAGAATCACTGATGCCACTTCAGGAATTACCCGAAATTCTTTACCCGAGGAAAAGGCAAAATTGCTAAGGTTTTTGGCCGCCCCAAATCCACCAGGAAAAACAATGGCATCGTATTCCAGGGCAGAAAAACCGGAAAGAGGTAAAATTTTTCCCCGTGCAATTCGTGCGGATTCTGCCAGTACATTCCGGGTTTCGGCGACAACTTCTCCAAGGAAATGGTTAACTACTTGCGCCTGTGGGATATCAGGCGCAAAACATTGATACAATCCGCCATTTTTTTCAATGGCATATAGGGTCATTACCGCTTCATGTATTTCAGCGCCATCATAAACGCCACAACCGGAAAGGATTACTGCGAATTTTTTCATTGTGTAGAATTTTTGGTTCGTGCAGACAAAGGTCGAAAAAAAAACGGAAAGCGTGTGGTTGGATAAGTTTAAAAAACAGGTATCCGTAGGGTAATATTTTTATACCTCTATATAAAATCATTCCTGCACAGTCAAAAACCGACAATTACATAAAAAAATAGTAGTGCAATTCTTGTTTGGAATTTATCAACATCATACACGTATGTCGTTCTCAATGGCCTCAAAACCTGTTATTTGAAATAGCGGGTTTACTATTATTTATATTCCGTTTTTTCAAATAAACATGCATAAAAACACAACATCATTGCGTTTGCGCCACCCCCCAAAATAGTGCGACAATTTTTATAGATTACTGATTATGAGAAGTATATGAATAACTACGTTTTTAAGTGTAGAAGTCAGAAAAATTTTTCGACAGCCAAAGGTAGCGCGTTGTAAATAATTAAATAATTCCTTTAATCCCTGACGCACCGGACAGAGAACCCGCGAGACTTAGCGTAGTTGCTGCTGTGCACAGTGGCGATGTTATACCGCAGGCATCGATAAAACGCGCAGCCACTGTTATACTCCGAGGCCGACCACCAGAAGCCGAATATGCTGGCACTGGAGAACGTGCCAGAGGTGCAGCTACGGTCGCCGCCCGGAAGGGCAGTAAAATGATAATTATCGGTTCCATTTTTCCCTTCAAACCATCCGTATTCCGATTTCAAAGCAGTGCCCTCCGCCCCTGCATGTCCGTTTTCTGACAACCAAGTTACTAAGACATACCATTCATCATCGGTGGGTAGATGCCAGCCGTCAGGGCAGATACCCTGAGCCCCTTCGCCATTGATAACATTTTCATTATCAAGTGTCCAGTCATCAGCTATTGCCGCAGCATAGCTATATAATGCGCCATAATCGCCAGCGGGGGTATTATTATAATAGCAGTAGGCATCCGCGCTATTATCATTCAATAAAGCAACCCATACCACGCTGTCGGTTATATACGGAATAGTATCGCCATTGGGGTAATGGGTTACCTCCAAGTTACGATCCATCCAGCATTGATCGCCAATCTCAACCCCCTGGAAGGAGTTACCGTCAATATCCGTAAAGGTTCCCGTGCATGGAATGGATGGTAGATAATGGTTATTGGTTCCGTCTAAACGTTTCCACCCGATGCCATCAAAAAGCAACAGCACATCGGAGTCACAGCCATAGACCAGCATACCTTCCTGAGGGCTTACAATCGCATGAATCTGGCTGTTGGTAAGAGGAGGAAGAGCCACCAACTGGGGAGTGACCCACACCGTTTCGGAAGCTGTTGTGCCCACCGTAACAGAGGTTGCTGCAATTAACCTTCCTACGTTCATCCCGCCATTCTGGGCCGTGAGCAAAACCGGGATCATCGCAAACAGAACAATGACAAAAGAAAAGGAATGTGTCTTCATTTTGAATAAATTAGGTTGTCTTGGAATTTGGCTGTTGCTAAATTTAGTTAGCACAAAAATAATTATTTAATTATACAAACCATATTTTTATATTAATTTTTAAAATATTTGTTCTGCTCAGGATACCCGGAATTCATCCCGGTGCAATTCAATGGGCGCTGTTCATGAGCCCGCGGTGCACTGTACGGCAAGCCCGCCGGCCTGTTAGTGCCAAAGAACCCTTCCGCCCAGTAAAGATGAAATCCGTGTGGCCGATGCATTATCACATAGCAAAATAATAGGGTGCGATGCTATTTCCCCATTAAAAAACGTAAGACAATAAAAAACCTGTTAGGTTTTTGAAACCTAACAGGTTTACTGACAGGCCTGAAGCCTACCAGTTCAGCGAACCCTTTTAAGGGCGTTTTTGTTGGCATAAATCCAGTTAACTCCTTCGTTTAAAAAATTGAAAAAAATTTGGCCACCCCAGACAACAGGGTTTAATTAAACCGAAGCATTTAAATCACCTGACTTCGAATGTATTACCCCACATATTAGGCTGACACAATTAGCCAAAAGAAATAGTAATTATGCAAACAGACATGAAAAAAAGTGAATTTTCAAATAGATCCCATTGTTTCGAAATTTCTTTGATTCCGACAGCATTTATAAAGGAATTATCCAGCCAAACTTGAAAATTAATCTTAACAAAAAGTTGTAATCGGATAAATGCCACGAAATTTAAAAGATGCCATCCAAATTTTGCCATTGCTTTAAGTGCCTTTAGCAACAGGATTGTGATTAAAGCCGTCCAAGTTTGAATCATTACAGGGTTTTCGCTTGTACCGATAAATGATTTTATATGAAGTAGTTACTTTATATCCCTAAAGAATTAATTCTATGTCCCTTCAGGCTTTATAAAGCGCTGATATAGTGTTACAAGACCATATCATTTGATTTGTTATAAGTTCTATAACTTGCTGGTGCTCTTCACTCCACACGGCAACACGTCGCAATTTGCCTTGATATTTTTCCCTTGATTTTTCAATCGCATTTCCTGATCTCCAAGTATATGTTGATGCCGATTATCAGGGAAAGGTTTCTGCTTTATGACTTCGTATTGAAGATTCTCTTTGTGCCGAATTTCGAAAAACACTTTGTTGCTGCCCCAAATATTTGCAATGAAACATCATTATAGAAACGATCAGCGACAATGACACTCCGGGGCACAAGAGGGATGTCTAAAGTGCCTTTAGAAGTTTTATACTTAGCCCAATCAAACAGACGTAAACACAAACTAATTGTCGAGGAGTCCAAAAGCAAGATCTTCGATTTGATCCGGAATTTTACTCTCCTGTATCTTGCCTGCT
>RZYD01000212.1 GCA_009930445.1 Bacteroidia bacterium
GCATAGATTTGTATAACAAGAGCCGTATGATGGGAGACTATCAAGTACGGTTCTGTGAGAGGCTTGGGGTGAAATTCCCCTTGCCTACTCGACTTGCCAACCGTTAGCGCCAAGTGAAAGACATACAATAAGTTAAAACACACTCCACCCAGACTAAGAAAAAATTTAAAGCACAAAAAATACATCTCAAAATAACACAACGATTCTACATATAGGTAGAATAGACAACAATATTTTCAGGAAGAGCTTTTCAATGCCATTGCAACAAACTTATTTATTACTTTTGATATTTGGAGAAAAATAAAACTCAATAAGCCATATGCCAGAGACCAATCGCATAAAATATAAAAGAGAACTCAATCCAGATGTCGATATTGAAAAGGAAATAATTGCCTTTCTCAATTATCATGAAGGTGGATTAATTTATATTGGTATCGATAAGCAAGGAGAAATATTGGGTGTCTCTGATATTGATGGTGATATGCTTAAAATAAAAGACCGCATAAAAAACAACATTTCACCATCAGCGATGGGTTTATTTGATGTTGTTGCAGAAAACAAAGAAGGCAGAGAACTTATCAAAATAATTGTTGCTGGTGGAACCGAAAAGCCATACTTCAAAAAGAAATTCGGCATGACTGAAAAAGGGTGTTTCATCCGAACTGGAACAGCTGCCGAACCAATGCCACAAGCAATGATTGAAAAATTGTTTGCATCACGCACCCGAAATTCTCTTGGAAAAATACGGTCGCACCGCCAAGATTTATCTTTCGAGCAATTAAAAATTTACTACGAAGAGAAAGGACTTACTTTAACCAAGCATTTTAAACAAAACCTTGAATTATTAACTGATAATGAAAGTTTAAACTATGTAGCATATTTATTGGCTGATGAAAATGGGACATCAATAAAAGTTGCTAAATATTCAGGTACAGATAGAATTGATTTAGTTGAAAATAATGAATATGGTTATTGTTCATTAATAAAAGCAACAAAAAGGGTGCTTGACAAACTTGAACTTGAAAATAAAACTTTTTCAAAAATTACTTCAAAAGAGCGGATTGACAAAAGACTTTGGGATGCAATCGCATTAAGAGAAGCAATAATAAATGCAATTATCCATAATGACTACACCCGTGAAATACCTCCAAAATTTGAAATATTTTCTGACAGATTTGAAATCACAAGCTACGGTGGATTATTTGAGGGGATGACAAAAGAAGACTTTTTTGAAGGATTTTCGTTGCCCCGCAACAAAGAATTGATGAGGGTTTATAAAGATTTAGGAATGGTCGAACAATTAGGTTCTGGAGTTCCCCGCATTTTACAAGCTTACAGCAAAGACAGCTTCAAATTTTCTGAAAATTATTTGCGAATGATATTTCCTGCCTCCGAAAAGAATACCACGCAAGCTACCATGCAAGTCACCATGCAAGTCACCACGCAAGTTGAAGATTTATTAAAGGTATTTACAGGAGAACATACACGCCAAGGTTTGCAGGATAAACTAAACCTGGCAAATAGAGAGAATTTTAGGAAAAATTACCTTCAACCAGCTTTAGATAATGGATTAATTGAGTTGACCATCCCGGAAAAACCAAATAGTAGTAAACAAAAATATAGATTAACAGAAAAAGGATATTTAATACAAAAATAGATTGAAAAATTTAACACCAGGCGCTAACACTTTGTATATTTAACTGTGGGCGCAGTGGTAGTTTCAGCGCCCCCACCCGCCTCAAAGCGGTGTCTATGCGGAGTGGAAATCCTCACGAAAACCACAGCTAAACATACAATTTCACGTTGTGGCCAAGTGTAAAGATGACAAAAGCAACAATATGAACACTCAGAAAGAAATAGAAAGAATAGTTGACAAAAGAATAACAGTCATTGCTATTATTGTTTTTTATGTGATAGCTGTTTTACTTAGATATTTGACTAACAAGACAGAGTTGTTAGCAGGAATTAACAGCACTTTTATAGTGACAATATTACAGGGTATTGGACCTGCAATTGGTGCGTTAGTGGCAATTAAGCTGTTCCACATTCATTTCAAAATGAACCTGAAAGGTAATTTTGCAAACATTCTTATTCCATTGTCAATTTATTGGCTATTGCCTGCAATTTTAATTGGAATTGTTGCATACTTCGCAAAGGGAACATTCCCACTAATTGCAATTTTTACAGTCTTGATTTACGGATTACTAGAAGAAATTGGCTGGCGTGGTTTCTTGCAACAATTATTAGTACCATTACCAAAATTTGTTGGAATACTGATAATAACTATTTTGTGGTTTGTTTGGCATTTGAATTTTAACCTAACCAGCTCAAATATAATTTTCTTTTTTATCTTATTGTTAGGGAGTTGGGGGATCGGTTTGGTGGCAGAAAAGACAAACTCGTTATTAGCGGTTGCAGCATTTCATTCTCTTAATAACTTCTTTGCCGAATTAAATTTACAGACAGCTATTTTATTGACAATTCTTATAACTGTTTGGATTATCAGCATTATATATCGACTTAAATTAGAGAAAATTAGTTTTAAAAGTAATCATAACACCAGTCCATAACACGGGTTTTGCGTCAGGCGGGCTGACGTGTAAATTTGAAGTGTTGTGCTTCTATTGAACATTCGTAATAAATTGAAACTATGTGCTCCGAAACCCCGCCCGAACGCAAAGCCCGAAATCGTTGTGCTTAATGGCAAAAGAGCATTTCGTCATTGTTCGAAGCATGGATTATTGATTTTTTCGTATTTTTGAACTTATGGATAATAAAGATTTCAATAAGGATAAACTGATTGAGTATTGGATTGCTGGCTCAGATGATGATTACGAGACAATGATTGCAATGTTTGATTCAAAAAGATTTAGTTGGTCTTTATTTATTGGCCATTTAATGATTGAGAAACTTTTAAAGGCTTATTATGTCAAGGTAAAATCTGACTATCCACCTTATATTCACAACCTTTTGAGACTTGCAGAGAAAGCTGAATTGAGTTTAACGGATGATATAAAAATGCAACTTGTGACTATTACAGCATTTAATATCAATGCCAGATACGATGATTATAAAATGAGCTTCAAGAAACAATGTACGCCTGAATTTACCGTAGAGTGGATTGATAAATTAAAAGAACTAAGACCATGGATAAAAACATTGATACTACAATAGCAAAATATTTGGATTTGATTAAGGGTAAATTCGCTGATATAGAGAGGGTATATCTATTTGGCTCATATGCTAAAGGAAAATCAACAGAGGATAGCGATATAGACGTAGCATTGATTTTTACAAACCTAGATGATTCAAAGCGATTTGATATTCAGGTACAACTTATGATGTTGGCAGCGCAGATTGATTCAAGGATTGAACCACATCCAATTTCTCATGACGATTTTGAGTCGGGAAATCCATTTGTTGTAGAAATAAAAAAGACAGGAATTGAAGTTGCAGCATAAGCCACATAAGCACAACACATGGTATAGTGCATGCGGGTTTCAGAGGTATGCGAATGTTTGTGGCTCGTAAAAAAAGTTGGTGTAAACTGATAGGAAATCGCTCCGTAATCCCGCACGACACCATACCATCATCCGTTGTGCTTAATATTAAAGAGATGAAGAAACATTTGAGATACATAATAATTCTGATAATGATTTTGACAACAATTAATGGCTGTCAAGCTCAAAAATCAGATTACATAAAGTTACCTCATTTGACAGATAAAGAATCCGCTATACTGAATGACAAGAGTGATAAAGAAATTCTATATGGAGATATAGTTGGCCATACAACAAATGGAGAGTTAGAATTAAATGAGATATTAACGGCAACAAACAAAATCACAAATCAAGAGAAAATTGATATTTGTATTGCCATTCTGCAAAATGACAATTTATATCATCTACATGACCGAGCTGCTATAGAAATTTCTGGTAAAAATTGACTCTATTAATGTTTATAGATTCGTCAACCAAAAGAACATTGATTACATAATTCTTCGAACCAGCATTCAGCTAAACCAAGTATTGTATCCAGGCAGTCATTTTAGCGGACTTGATAAAGAACAAATCGAAAAACTGTCAAGTATCATTAATTTGGATAAGACACAAAATCAAACAAAAAAATACTTGATTGAAGCTTTATATTCCTTAGCTGTTTCTGATACAAATGGCAAGTATATTAATGACAAGATAAATGGATTTGAAATTAATGAAGAATTGAAAGTTTACAACGATTCTTTGTTTAAAACATTTCAATTGTTAAAACCAAGTTTTGAACGTTTAAATGCAATAAGAACTTGGAAAGAAATGGACAAAAACTACAAAGCGATTTATGAAATGTTTGAAAATTATCATCCGATAATGTTTTTGCAATTGCTTTCATTTAATCCAAGTACAGTCTTAGAATCTAAAGTATTGTGTGAATTAAAACAAAATGCTTTGATTGAGATAATTAAAAATGCTGAAACGACTTCATTTTACAGTACTTATAGATTAGCATATTTGATTGAATTACTAATTGAGAGAAATTATACAGTTCGGTTTTTAGACCAATTAATGGATAAAAAAGGAAAAAACGAATTAATTAATGAACTTGAATTGAAAAAATACTAAGCACAACATTTTGTATAAGTAATGGCAGGTAAAGTGCTAAATATCAAGGTTTGTAGCCCGCTCAAACTGTGTGGCGGTTTGACAGGAAAGTGCCCCGCAATCCGCACCTAATCATAGTGTGCCGAGAAGCAGAACATCGGTATTAGTAACGTTCTGCCTGCTGTAAATAAGATGGTGGAATCCGACACAGGCGGACGAACCACCAGTGTC
>RZYD01000213.1 GCA_009930445.1 Bacteroidia bacterium
CCAGGACGAAGAACCGCTGAATATATTGATACGATTATGTCACGTATTACGCTACCCGGCTCTGTTTTTCTTGGCCTGGTTGCTATAATGCCTGCCATTATCGGACAGTTTGGCGTCACCAGCCAGTTTGCTCAGTTCTATGGTGGTACTTCCCTGCTTATTCTTGTGGGTGTTGTGCTCGATACACTGCAGCAAATTGAAAGCCACCTCCTGATGCGTCACTATGATGGCTTAACAAAGTCAGGACGTATTAAAGGCCGTGTAGCCAGTGGCATGTAAAGGTGTGTGCAATGATTCGGATAAAAACAAAAGAAGAGATAGAAATATTAAGAAAATGTTCTTTGCTTGTTGGAAAAACATTGGCAGAAGTGGCAAAACACCTTCGCCCTGGTGTACGTACTCTTGAACTCGATACGCTGGCCGAAACGTTTATTCGTGACCACGGTGCTTTGCCCGGCTTCAAAGGTTATAACGGATTCCCCGGAACCTTGTGTATCTCCATTAACGATGAGGTTGTTCACGGAATTCCCGGTAACCGGGTGATCAACGAGGGCGATATTGTTTCGGTGGATTGTGGTACGATCATCAATGGCTACTACGGCGATTCCGCGTATACTTTTGGTGTTGGCGAAATTGACCCGGAAGTGAAACTGCTGCTGCAGCGAACCAAAGAATCCCTCTACCTCGGCGTTCAGGCCGCAGTGGAAGGTAATCGTACCGGTGATATCGGTTTTGCTGTTCAATCGTATGTTGAGCGTTTCGGTTATGGTGTGGTTCGTGAACTGGTTGGGCATGGAATCGGGAAATCGATGCATGAGAAACCAGAGATTCCAAATTTCGGGAAGCGTGGTTCCGGCCCCAAATTGAAAGAAGGAATGACAATCTGTATTGAGCCAATGGTTAATCTGGGGCGAAAAGAAATTATCCAACTCCAAGATGGCTGGACAATAAAAACTGCCGACGGAAAACCTTCGGCTCATTATGAGCTTGAAATTGCAGTTGGAAAAACAGAAGCGGATATCTTAACAAGTTATTCGGAAATCGAAGAAGTAATTAAAACATATACTATTTATGGCTAAACAAACTTCAATAGAACAAGATGGCACGGTGATAGAATCACTGGGTAATGCGATGTTTCGTGTGGAACTCGAAAACGGGCATATCATCACCGCCCACATCTCGGGGAAAATGCGGATGCATTACATCAAGATCCTGCCCGGCGATCGTGTGAAACTGGAGATGTCACCGTATGATTTAACAAAAGGCAGAATATCATATCGTTATAAATAATATAGGCCATAGGTTTTACTTAATACACTACAGGAATGAAAGTAAGAGCATCAGTAAAAAGACGTACCGACGACTGCAAAATAGTTCGAAGGAAAGGAAGGATTTATATCATTAATAAGAAAAATCCCAAGCTGAAGCAGCGTCAGGGATAAAGGAAATTAATTTGCGTAATTATATAACGAACAGGAATATATGGCAAGGATTGCAGGTATAGATATACCGACAAACAAAATAGGTGAAGTTGCTTTAACTTACATCTACGGTATTGGCCAAAGTACAGCACGTGAAATATTAGTGGCTGTTGGCGTTGACCCGAAGAAAAAAGTACAGGACTGGAACGACGAAGAACAGACCGCAATACGGAAACAGATCGCCGATCATGTTACCGTAGAGGGTGAATTGCGTTCAGAAGTACAGACCAACATTAAACGCCTGATGGATATCGGATGCTATCGTGGCATACGCCATCGTATCGGGCTCCCGCTGCGCGGTCAGTCTACTAAAAATAACGCCCGTACGCGCAAGGGACGCAAGAAAACAGTGGCTAACAAAAAGAAAGCAGCTAAAGGTTAATGGTTAAACGCTAATACCGAATAACGTATTAAAAGGTTAAGAAAATAAGAATATGGCTAAGAAAACGTCAAAAACAACCAGGAAAAGAGTAGTAAAGGTTGAAGCAAGCGGACTGGCATTTGTTACCGCTTCATTTAACAATATTATCGTATCACTGACTAATTCACAGGGTCAGGTGATTGCCTGGTCATCCGCTGGGAAAATGGGCTTTAGAGGCTCAAAGAAAAATACCCCGTATGCTGCACAAATGGCATCCGGAGATTGCGCTAAGGTAGCGTACGACCTGGGCTTGCGAAAAGTTAAGGTTTACGTTAAAGGCCCGGGCGCTGGCCGCGAATCTGCAATCCGTACATTACATACCAGTGGTATTGAAGTTACTGAAATTCAGGATGTAACTCCTTTACCCCACAACGGTTGCCGCCCCCCGAAAAGAAGAAGAGTGTAAGTTTATAGTACTTAATTATTATTTCTGATAAAATTATAGAACATGGCAAGATATACCGGCCCAAAAACAAAAATCGCACGAAAATTTAACGAGCCAATCTATGGCCCGGATAAAAACTACGAGAAAAAGAATTATCCTCCGGGACAGCATGGCAATTCCAAACGGAGAAAAAAAGTATCTGAATACGGTATTCAGCTGATGGAAAAACAGAAAGCGAAATATACCTATGGTATGCTGGAACGCCAATTTCGAAACTTGTTTGAAAAAGCATCCCGTAAAGGAGGAATTACCGGTGAGGTTTTACTTCAACTGCTGGAAGCCCGACTCGATAATGTAGTTTTTCGCATGGGTATCGCGCCTACACGCGCTGCTGCCCGTCAATTGGTTACACATCGCCATATAACCGTGAACGGAGAGGTGTTGAATATCCCCTCATATACCGTGCGGCCAGGTGAAACCATCGGCGTTCGCGAAAAATCAAAATCCCTCGAAGTGATCACCAATTCCCTCGCTTCCCGAACTAACCGCTTTAGCTGGTTAGAATGGGACGAAAGTTTGATGACCGGGAAGTTTTTGGCATTTCCGATGCGTGACGAAATACCCGAGAATATCAACCAACAATTGATTGTGGAGTTGTATTCCAAGTAATCTTAATTTTTTTGACCAGGAACATAAACTAACTAGTACACTCATGGCAATTTTAGTATTTCAGAAACCCGATAAGGTCATTATGCTGGAAGCAAACGAATTCAAAGGAGTCTTTGAATTTCGTCCGCTGGAACCAGGCTTTGGTATTACCATTGGCAATGCCCTGCGTCGGATTCTGTTATCATCCCTCGAAGGCTACGCTATCACCTCCATAAAGATGGATGGCGTTGACCATGAATTTTCATCCATTACCGGTGTCATTGAGGATGTAACAGATATCGTACTTAACTTTAAACAAGTACGCTTTAAAAAACAAGTCGACGATGAAGTTATCGAAAAAGTTAATATTGTGATCGGTGATCAGGAGGTTTTTAAAGCCGGTGATATTAATAAGTTTCTCAATAGCTTTCAGGTACTCAACCCTGATCTCGAAATTTGTCATATGGAACCTTCCGTGAAACTGAATATTGAATTAACCATCAGTAAAGGCCGCGGTTATATTCCTGCTGACGAAAATAAAAATCCCAATGCACCTATCGGTACCATTGCCATCGACTCCATTCATACTCCAATTAAAAATGTGAATTTTCATATTGATAATTTCCGGGTTGAACAAAAAACAGATTATGAAAAGCTGACCATGGAGATTATTACCGACGGTTCAATTCATCCGAAAGATGCGCTTAAAGAAGCATCGAAAATCCTTATTCAACATTTTATGCTTTTTTCCGACGAGAAAATTACACTCGAAACGGATGAGAAAACTGTGGCTGAGGAATTTGATGAAAGTTCACTGCATATCCGGCAACTCCTGAAGTCAAAACTTATTGATCTTGACCTCTCGGTTCGTGCACTGAATTGTCTGAAAGCTGCCGACGTGGAAACGTTGGGCGATTTAGTTCAATACAACAAAAACGATTTGCTCAAATTTCGGAATTTTGGCCGCAAATCACTGACCGAACTCGAGGATCTGGTGAAAGCCAAAAATCTGGAATTTGGGATGAATGTTGCAAAGTATAAATTAGATAACGATTAATTACAATGAGACACGGAAAGAAAGTTAATCATTTAGGACGTACCAGTTCGCATAGAAAGGCTATGCTGTCGAATATGGCCTCCTCTCTGCTTCTGCATAAGCGGATTAATACTACGCTGGCCAAAGGAAAAGCGTTGCGCCAGTATGTGGAACCGCTCATTACTAAAGGGAAAGAAGATACTACGCATAACCGCAGGGTCGTTTTTAGCTACCTTCAAAATAAAGAAGCTGTGACCGAACTTTTTCGGGAAATCTCCCAGAAAGTTGCCGGACGCCCGGGTGGGTATACCCGGATTATTAAAACCGGCCGTCGGTTAGGCGATAGTGCTGAAATGTGTATGATAGAACTTGTTGATTATAACGAGCTTCTTCTTAATGCCGGAAAAGCGAAAAAAACCGTCCGCCGCTCCCGCAGGAGTACAGCAAAAAAACAAATTGAACCCTCTACTGTTGAAGCTATTGTTGCGCCAAAGGAAACCCCGGCTCAACCGCCTCTCGATACGCCGGAAACTGCTGCTCCGGAAACTGAAAATGCTGAATAATATTCCTCGTTTATATGTGCTTAGCCGGAGTTTTACTTCGGCTTTTTTTATCCAAACAAACGATTGCGGAATTATTACACCCGGTTTTAACCTTTGATGATAAAAACCGTTATATCTTTACAATCCTATTTTTGAATCGTTTAAATCAAATACCTATGAGTACAATTGCAAATGTTTATGCCCGTCAAATCCTCGATTCCAGAGGTAACCCGACGGTTGAAGTGGATGTATTGACCTCCAGCGGCGTTGTCGGCCGTGCCTCAGTCCCCTCCGGCGCCTCTACTGG
>RZYD01000013.1 GCA_009930445.1 Bacteroidia bacterium
AAGGGTGGAAAATTTTCCGTCAACCGCAACCCCCTGAAAAACACCACCATAACCATCGCAACAAGCTCTACCACATTTTTTGGCAGGCCATTTGACAAATTGCTTCCTTCCCCGCTCATTAGGCTCCGGCGCTCCCTTACAATTTCCAATAAGCCCTGCTGGGTCGGGGGTAGTAAGATTGACAGGTGAATCATATTTATATCAGTATTTATTGATTAACGAAAGGGCACCGGTTGGACAAGCTTCAACTACTTTTAATGCAATCGCAGCCAATCCTTCTTCCAGACTTTTTGCAAATGGAACACCAATCGCTACTTCAAATCCACGGCCGATAAAGGTCATTCCATATCTCTCCCTGTGTTTTTCTGTAAGTTGAACACATATTCCACAACGAATGCACTTACCAGGTTCAAAAACAACCAGTTCGTGGTGTTTCCATTTTGTAACAGGTTTCCGTCCAACACCAGAAAACCTTCGCTGTGAGGCCTGATACACCGTTGCAAAAGTACGCAATCGACAATCCTCAATAGCACGACAGTCACAATGCATACATCGTGAAGCCTCTCGACGGACCTCCTCTATTGTATATCCCAACTCATCAGATGCGGGGTTTATCCGCGACTTCCCTTCGCCCTCACTCAGATAAGCCCCAAAATCAGCTGCCTGCAATTTACCAAGACGAGAATTAAAAAGTTTCTGTTCGCCATTTTCATCCGATTTCGTCAAATATCGAAAGACTGCATCGGCGGCTTTCCGACCCTGTGTGAGTGCAGTCACTGCCAATGGCATTTTTTGAATAACACTCCCGGCCGCAAATACATTTGATTTTACCGTGCGAAACGTTAATTTATTAACCACTACTTCTTTGTTATCAGAACCCAAACCCCAGTCTTCCGGTACCGAAAATGCTCCGGTAGCAAGAATCACTGCATCAAACCGATCAGCTATTCCAATAAATGCTTCACGATCGATATGTCGGTTTTCAAAAAAAACAATACCTGCATCAAGGATAAACCTCACTTCCCGATTTAACACCTCCTGCGGTAATATTCCTGCATCAACTGATTCCCATAAACTCCCACCGGCACAAGCTGCTGCATCAATTAATGTAACGGCAATACCTAAAAGTTGGAGATGCCAAGCTGCAGCCAATCCAGCGGGACCAGCGCCAATTACAGCTACTGTTTTCCCAAGAGGCGCCACTTTTTCCGTTCGGATTAAATTTCCATGAAGACCTGAGAAACGCTTAAGTAAACATATTGATACGGCTTCATCAATGGATTTCCTCTTACATGCAGATTCACAAGGTGCAGAACAGACATAACCCAAAACGGCCGGAAGAGCGATTGTCTCCCGTACCACGGCAAGTGCTTCGTCAATTGCTCCGGCAGCCAGATAACGATTCATTAAAGGAATGTTCATCCGGGCAGGACAAGCCAATGAGCAGGGTGCTTCACAATCACCTACATGCTCCGACAACAAAAGTTCTAAAGCAGTTTTGCGAGCCTCAATAACTTCGTCATCGTCGGTAATTATTACCATCCCTTCCTCCACCCGCATAGCACAAGAGGGAAACAGTTTGCCTGTTCGTCCATCCTTCACCACACAAACCATACAGGAAGCAAATGGGTCAAGCCCGGGAGATTGACATAATGTGGGAATAAAAATACCAGCATTACGTGCAGCATCTAGCACAGTATAATTTTCAGGCACTTCTGTCTGTCTTTTATTTATTGTTAATTTCGTCATGGTGAATTCTTTAGTATTGCATTTTCCGGACATACCTGGAAACAACTGTCACATCGAATACATCGCGCATCATCGATGCAATGCTTTTCATGAGGAAGAAAGGGGATAGCATCCACAGGACAGGCCTGGGCACACAACGTACAGCCCATACAGTTATCGGTGATCGTATAATGGATGAGCGCTGTACATTTTTTCGCCGGACAACAACCCTTAATATGTGCTACATATTCTTCCCGAAAATACTTTAATGTTGTTAAAACGGGATTAGGGGCTGTTTGGCCGAGACCGCAAAGGCTGCCCTTTTTGACCCAATGAGAAAGGTATTCCAACTCATCCAGATCTTCAATTTTTCCACGACCTTCACAAATCCGGTTAAGAATTTCAAGTAACCGTTTGGTTCCCACACGACAATAGGTACATTTTCCACACGACTCTTCTTGTGTAAAAGAAAGAAAATATCGCGCCATATCCACCATACAGTCGTCTTCATCCAAAACCACCAGACCACCCGAACCCATCATGGCACCAATACGGTCAAGCGAAGTAAAATCGATAGGCGTATCAGCGAGATAAAAAGGAACACATCCGCCGGAAGGACCTCCAATCTGCACGGCTTTAAACTTTTTTCCGCCGGCAATGCCCCCTCCAATCCCATCCACTACATGCCTGATTGTCATACCCATGGGAATTTCTATTAACCCACCCTTTTTAATTTTCCCGGCCAAAGCAAATACTTTTGAACCACGACTCCCTTCAACACCTATTGAAGCAAACCGGGCGCCTTTGTTCCGAAGTATATAAGGTACAAGGGCCAATGTTTCTGTATTGTTAACCAGTGTGGGTTGTCCAAATAAACCGCGTTCAGAAGGATACGGCGGCCGCAAATGAGGAAATCCCCTTTTCCCCTCGATAGAGGCAATTAATGCTGTTTCTTCTCCACAAACAAAAGCACCGGCACCTTCTACAATACTTATTTTCAGCGAAAATTCTGTATTAAGAATCTGTTCGCCGCATAATTTATGTTGTTTCAGGATTTCCAATGCTAACCGTATACGGCTCACCGCCAACGGATACTCTGCCCGGATATAAAAAATAGCTTCCGTAGCACCTACAGCCCACGCAGCAATTAGTAAACCTTCAATAACACGAAAAGGATACGACTCCAGCAACATCCTGTCCATAAAAGCGCCGGGATCACCTTCATCGCCATTACATAGTACATATTTTACCTTTTGGGAATTCCGGTTTACCATCTCCCATTTTTTCCAGGTATGAAAACCGCCACCACCACGACCACGCAGCTCACTTACCCGAATTTGATCGATAATCTCCCCGGGCATCATTTCTAAAGCAGCTTTTAACCCCTCAAATCCCCCATGGTTGATATATTCTTCCAAATCAAGCGGACTCAACACGCCCCGGTGTTCGGTAGCAATGGGAACCTGTCCATCGAGGAATGAAGAAACCAATGGGTCACGAAAATTAAGCGAATAAGCCACTACCCCCGCCCATGTGCTGTCGTTTTGAAGGCTATCCACAACCGCAGAAATACGGTTACGAATTCGGTAAAAAAAATGCTCCGAACGAAAATGTTTGTCAATAATCCCTCTGATATCTCTGGGGTTCACTTTTGCATACACGGCAGGTGGTTTCCCCTCTTTTATAATCTCCACCAAAGGCACCTGATGGCAAATACCCACACAACCTACATGCTTAACCTTAACTTGCAGATGTGCTTCCTGAATATGCTGTTCAATCTCCTCTTTTATCCGGCTGCTTCCCGATGCCTGACAACAAGAACCCAATCCAATCCGTATTTCCCCTTCTATCTCCTTTCCACTACTAAACCGGGCCTTTTGTTTATTTTTCTTTTTATGATTTTCAAAGTCAGCCAATACCTCTCCCACTTGTTCTGTGCCGACATGTCCATAAGTAATCTGATCAATCTGCACCACGGGTGCCAAGGTACAACACCCCAAACAACTTACTTTTTCAACCGTGTACTTTCGATCACCATCGGTATTCGTTCCTGCAGATATTTTCAAATACCGCAGAAAGGCATCATATACCCGGGCAGCTCCTTTCACATGACAGGCAGTACCCATACAAACTTTTAAAATATGTTCCCCGGCTGGCTCCAGCCTGAATTGAGAATAAAAAGTAGCCACGCCAATAATTTCAGCAGGGGTTATTTCAGTGTTTGCACAAACATAATCAAGGGCTTCCTGCGGCAGCCAGTGATACGACTTTTGTATTCCCTGAAGAATTGGGATTACTGCATGCCGGGTAGTCCCGCAATGCGCGATTAACCCCTTAATATGTTCTTTATCTATCTGCATTTAATCCTACTTTTTACCGATACAAAACAGGTGTTTTTCACCTCTTACAAACAAAAAACCGTCTTTAAATGCGGGTGTAGTAAAAACCCTTTCTCCCAATTCAGGAGCAGCTATTTCGTTATACTCAGCTGCGGCCTCAACGATGTATGCCTTTCCGCTTAATTCAAACAAATACAGTTTATTACCAACAATTACCGGAGAAGAATAAAAACCATCCCCATAATCCTGTTCCCACACCAGTTCTCCACCTTGGATGTCGAAGGCAGCCAAAATCCCGTAGGATGTTGCAACAAACACAAGATCAGCATAGGCGACAGGACTGGAAACTTCCGGCAGATACTCCATACTTTCCCAAATAACAGAATACGAATTTAGGGCATCAATAACGACCAGATTAGCATACTCGTTGGCCACAATAATTTTATTTTCCCAGAATCCAGCCGAAGGCCCTACCTCTCCCGTAAGGCAATCAACTCGCCACAACTCTTTCCCATTTTCTGTATCATACCCGGCTACTCCGGGATTAAACGTAAGAATTAACTGATACTTCCCATCGATTTCAGCTAAAACAGGCGAGGACCAACTGATTTTACTCTTTCGCTTCGTTTCCCAGATAATCGCTCCCGATTCAGCATCAAGGGCCAAAAGACGGGCTCCTTTGTTATCATCATACTGAACAAACACATGACGATTAAGGCACATCAATGAAGAAGAATAGCCATAATGGTTATCAGGTACGCCCAAATTTTTCGCCCAAATCCTTTCCCCCTTTCTATCCAGCGCCACCATATCACCGGTACCGAAAATAGCAAAAACCTGATGCCCATTGGTGGCAGGTGTTGGGGCTGCAAGTCCGGTGTCATCGGTTGTTTTCGGTATTTTTACCGGGGATCCCGGAATCTGATCTGCTGTATGTTCCCATAACAATCGGCCATCCGTGGCATGATAACAAGAAACCGTCCGTGCATGCTCGTCGCCAGAAGTTATGTATACGTGATCCTCCCAAACCACCGGCGAACTAAAACCCGGGGTTTTCAACGCGGTTTTCCAAACAATGCCTTCCCCCGAGGCACCATCCCAGAAGGAGGGAACATCCTCATGGTAAATAACACCCTGGCCATAAGGACCGCGAAAAGAAGCATGCTGTGTCCGGTAAGCTGATGCAGAAGGATACACTATTTTTACTGTTTCTTCCATCACCGAGTCGGCCTTCACGGGTAACGTCCTTTCATTTTGTTCCGGAGCTATTTTTTTCTCCTTACGGGAAAGTATGGAATCCGTGTCTATATTTTCTGATGGAATCGCAGGGTTGGAGATTTCATTATCAAACAAGGCAATAATCTCAATGTCATCTTCCTCCGACTGTTTAACAACCACAGAGTCAAGCACAGCATAATCAACATAATTACGGATGGAAACAATTGCGGCCCAAAGTGCAAATGCAAAAAAAACTATCAACAAAACAAAACTATACCAAAAAGCACTTTTCTTCTTCACGATCAAATCAGCGGCTTCTCCGACGGGAAAAGGAATACGATGAAGCGCAGTACGGCGATAACGCAGTGCAGCAATACATACAACAGAGAGTATCACAAGAAGATAACTTCCGGTTCTAATCTGCCACTGAGCAGTAAAAAATGCTTTTCTGGCCATCAAATCCAATACACGGATTTCTTCTTTCAGGGATTCATTGTCAGGCTCATTTCTAAGACGTTCAACGAGGAGGGTAAGAATTTCACTATCAAGTGGATCATGCGCCTGTAGCTGGAAATAGTTCAACAACAGCAACAAGCCGATAAACAAAACAGCTATCCCTGTTATCACCGCAAGGGTATTGGCAAGACAAATTTTATCCTTACTGTTCATACACTATCTTTTCTGTTGATTTTTTACCGTTACCGGACAATAATCGAAGCATCGGGCGCAACTCACACAATCTCCTTTATGTGGAGAAAAACCATCATGGCGGCGAAATACAACCTGCCTTAAAAGTGCAATTCCGAAGACCAGTCCCAAAAACAGACCCAGAATCCAGGTTCCCTTATAAAAATCCGCTCTGATTTCAGCGGCCTCCTGAGCCAGGGTTCCGAGTGATTTTCCCGAAGCCATAAATGTTTCTATATCCAGATTCCCCGTGGAATATTGCATTTCCGGATTTTGGATTAACATATCAGCCAGGTAAACTGTACGATCAGCACGAGCAAAAAAAGAATGTGAATGAGAAAGCAGATATCCTCCTGATAAAGCAAAAACAGGAACCAACAGTAGTAAGAGCAAAAACTTTCGTCTGTATTTTTGCGTACTATAAATACTCAAATCACCCGTTGGAGGTACAATTGCATCAAAAGGGCAGGAATCAGCACACAACCTGCATTCAATGCATTTATCCGGAGTAATGGTAAGATGATATTGTGAAAAATATGACATCCACCGCAATAATACGCCATAAGGACATACAAAACGGCAATAAGGACGCGCAACAAAAATACCGACAAGCAAAAAACCGATACCTAAAAGCACCATATAAAAAGGAGCACCCAAGCGAAAAATACCCACAAAAGGGTCATAACGGCAAATAATAAAATCGGTGCCTGTTGCAGCAAACAATACAGCAAATCCCAAATATAAATAAGGGAATAAACCCAGTGCAGCCTGCAGGCCTGCAGGCAACTTCACGGGTTTTAAGACAACCAGATCCTGCAAAACACCCAACGGACATACACTACCACAAAAAACCCGGCCAAAAAGCAAAGCAAAAACCAATGGAAGAATAAAAAAAGCCAACACATTCAAACTCGCGGCATAGCTATCGCTGAATAACGACAGGGCAATATTCTGTAATGATCCGACTGAACAGATACAGCCTTCACGAAAAAAACCAAAATAGGCCAAACTCAAAACAGAAAGCCACAAAACGCCTTTGCGTGAGCGTCGCCAAATAACAAAAAAGGCACCGCCACTTAATGCAGCAATCAATACAATAACATCAATCCATTCCATAGTTCCGGAACGGGGCTCCGGAGCATCTGCCTGCGGCTGTACATACCCCGAATCGAATTCTGGTTTGGGAAAGCGCTGCTGATGCTGGCCTTGCACAGCCAGAGTCATCGTTAATAAAAAAACATAAATAGCAAACAACATCCTTCCCATAAACCTCAGCTTTTATTCTTAAATGTAAAATCACCTTTTATCACATAGGGCTCATCCAACGGGATCCGGCTGATTGCTTCAGAAGGACATACACGGGCAATAGCACATTCATTACAATTGACACAAATATCATGACGGATCTGAAGATGTAATGACCCATTTCCAAAGGAGGTACAACCTTTAACACACTTCCCGCAGCCAATGCATAATTCCTCATTGATGGTATATTCGAAATAGGGATCCTCAATAAAGACCCGGGTTATGGCAGCAGTAGGGCAAAGTTGGTTTTCAGCAGCGGTACTCAACGTATTGGCATTGGGTTTAAAATAACCCCCACACAAATCACAATAGCCACATAAATCGAAGGCGTGAACACATTTTACCGCTGAAACAGGCAAAACACAATTGGTTTGACACCGGCCGCACTGCGTACAGGTAAAGGGATCAATTTGCCATACATACGTTTTACGGGTCAACTTTAACAGCGTTACACCAGCAGTTCCTGCCAAAGCTGCAGTAAGTCCGATTCTAAACCCTTTATTAAGGAATGCCCTACGGTTTATATAATTATCACTACTCATTCTAAGGGATACATTTTCTCCGGTAATTTACAATTGGCCGAATTCCGGCAGCCTTTACATTGTGGGTTTTCACGGCAGATATCTTTATTTATTAGCCGATGTATTGCGATTCCGCTGAGTATTGCCAGCATGGCAAACAATACGATGCGGCACAACGTATTTACAATTGCGCGCTGTGTCATTTTTCCAACGGTTTAAAAAAACGAACCATTTTTCGGTCATAATCCAGAAGCACCACTATACCAGTACTTAATGTTGCCACATCCGGAGCATGTCCGTTATCGAAAAACTTTTCAGGAGGAGCCACGACACTTTCAAATTCACCTTTCGCAGAATAAATTTTTACCCTGACATTACCCTTTTCACTTGTCACGAACCTGCCGTCAGGTAAAAAAGTAAAAAAAGCAGGATTACAACACCCGGAAAATCCTTCCACACCCCTATGGTTATGCTGGTATGCATGAACCATCACCCCCTCCCGAGTATAATGCTGCAGGCTATGTGTCCCGGTATTCACGACCCACAATTCATTTTCGGCATTCATTGCAAGGTCAAAATACGGACTCGGAATAATAAATCCATAAGCCTCGCCATGGGGTCCTACCCCCGAAAAAGAGTCCTTAATATGGCCATCCGTTCCATAGTGTACTATACGCTTATTTCCAGCATCTGCGACAAAAACACGTCTATCATCCACAGCAAGTGCAGTAAAAACGGATTTTTTATCAGCAACACCGGAAACGGATAATAACTCACCTGCAAACGAATACACTTCAAAACGGTTACGATAAAGAACATACAGCCGATTACTGGTACATTCAAGAGAAACGACCCCCGGGTTCACATTAAACTTCCGGATCAGTTTTCCGACAGAATCAACTGCATAGATTCGTTGATCAGCAGAAAACCATATTACATCCGCATACACATCTATGCCTCCCGGTTGAACGCAATCGAGTAAAAGCTGCCGCATCTCCCGATATTTTATCAACTCCGGAGAAACCTTTTTAAACGCCTCAACATCATATTTAAGCGTATTTCCTGAACGTACTTCAATCCGACTATTTAGTATATCCATCACTACAATTGCAACAATTCCAACGACTATCAATAAAATACCTGCAAGAATAAAATTTCGTTTCATACTATTTTTACCGTCACCCAAAAAAAGCATTTTACATATTATTCAGATCAATACACATCAAAGTAGTTGCATCGCGAAGCACCATAAACCCATTGGCCAGCGCCAGCGGAGCCCAGGCATCATGGCCCTCCATCAATTGATAACGGCTAAGCTCCTTATATTTATCCGTTGAGGCCTCCATAATATAAAGAGTTCCATCATCATTCAACAAAAAAATTTTTCCATCGGCAATCATATAAGGCCCAAGTCCAAAACGGCTCTCTTTACCTGATGACCATACAATATTTCGTGTATTGGAAGAATGGGTGCAAATCAGCTGATTGCGCAAAGCTCCGGCATCTTTTGGAGCAACGCCGATGAGATGATTATTAAAATATACCGGGGTTTGCTGCTCACAGGCCAGACCCTCGCGGGGTTTATACACATCGAGTACCTCGGTTGAAAAAATTCCATTTTCATATTTCAGTTGAAGCATCAGAGAACCGGCACCATAGCCAGCGGTAAGAAAAATTTTTCCGTCAGGCATACATACGGCCGAGGGAGCCACCACCGATTGATTCCACTCGGTAGAAGCCCAAAGGAGGGTTCCTTTATCATGATCCGCGGCAGAAACAGCAAATACAGCCCCCACAGCCGCATAAACATACATTGCTTTTCCTTTGAAAGTATAGGGCATCACAGAGGAATGCGACATTTTCCATCCCGCCGGATTTGGTGTTTCCCACCTCGTTTTGCCCGTTCTGCAATCGATACCCACCATAAGAGCCTTTCCTCCGGTGGCAATAACGGCCTCACCATTATCAATCAAGGGGCACTGACCGGTATACCATAAAGGAATTTCACTTGCATACTCACGCGCAACATCACGGGTCCATATAAGGTCACCGGTAGTGCGTTCCAGACACATTACGTGGCATTTCGGACCAATCGTCAGAATGTATTGTGCGGAAACAGCGGGTACGGTGCGTGACATACCATGATTTCGTTTCACATTCACATTGTACCAGCGACGCCATACTTCCTCTCCAGAGACCAAATCATAACAGTGAAGCATATCAGCCCGTTGTTTCTCATCATAATCCATCAGATAAACCATTCCGGCATACAGGGCAGCGCCGGCATGACCTTCTCCCAGAGTATGCTGCCACATTATCTTCGGACCTGTATCGGGAAAAGAATCGAGCAACGGCCTTTCTGAACGGCTGATATTATCATAAGATACACCACGAAACCGGGGCCAGTGTTCGATTAGACTTTCCGGCGACTTATTTTTACGGAAATACTCGAAATGAGCACCAATATCCACTACTTCCTCTGCTACATTAGGAGTAGGGGGGCCTTCACGGTCGGCACCCGGGACTCCTGCAGTAAAACCGGTGACCGGATCAGTGAATAAAAACCAACCAAAAACAATAATCACTGCAAGTACAGCAACTCCAGAAAACAGAATTTTTGGCAAATCATGCATTTATTTAATCTTATAAGCAATAAGCGCATTCCCATGACGCACAAATAGGATCCCCTTGTCAATCACAGGGTGAGCCCAATGTTGTTCAGTACCAAACTCCACTTTTGTCTGGCTGATAATATCCAGCCTTTCAGGATCAGGATTCACAAGAGCCAGTTCGCCCTTTTCCGAATAACAGTAAAGCAAACCATCAGCAGCGATTACTACTCCTTTAGCCAGACTTTCTTTGTCGTAAAAATTCTGTTGTCCTGTTTTCCAGTCGACAGCCATCCAACCCCGGTATTTATCACCTGAGCCAAAAAGCCAGCCGTTGAGCAATACGGCACCACCCATTTTGCTGTCGAACTGCTCCTGAAACCAAACCTCTTTCAACAATTTTCCATTATCATCCACTAAAAGTTGGCCTCCTCCTTTTCCGTATCCACTAAAAAAAACGATACGATTATCTGCATAAAGTATAGTATTTGCCTGTACAGCCCATCGGTTCTGATGCAAATGACTCCAGAGGTATTCGCCGGTAATGGCATCAACACCCACAACATAATCCGACATCATGGTTACCAATATCTTTCGTTTCGGGAGGGAAATAATGCGTGGTGTACAGTAGCCTGAAATATCACCTCGGGCAGGAGTAGACCAGATCAGATCCCCCGTATAACGGTTTAATGCAACAATGTTATTTTCAGGCCCGCCAGGACTCACATAAAGCATATCGCCATCCACCACAAGGGATTCAGTAACGCCCCATTTAATATTGACACCACCCAACTGATCGATAACGTTCATAGTCCATTCCACTCCACGGGTATTATCGTTAAAACAGGTTATTAATCCGTGACCACTATATACGTAGATACGATGACCTGCAATAGTTGGTGTTGACCGGGCACCGCCGTATGAAATTGTCCATTCTTTCCCGTAAGGAAGCTTATATTGCAAGGATCCATTCCGGTCAAGAACGAACAAATAACCGATTGAATCAACCATACCGGTCAGGTAAATTTTGTTGTTCGCCAGAGCAGGCGAGCTAAAACCGATGCCGAGACTGTCGTAATGCCATAAGACTTCCGGGCCATTCTCCGGCCAAACTTTCAATAGTCCGGTTTCTTCCCGGTAAATTCCATCACCCTGAGGGCCACGCCACAGCGTAGGAGTTTGTGCAGGCAGAACCCCGAAAAGTAAAATTCCTGTCAGCAATAATAATAATTGACGTTGCATGGTACTGATTTTTCCGTATGACATAATTTTCGCGGAAAAATAGGATTTTTTTATGAAGGTGAAAAACAATCCGTTACATCTATATGTAAACGATATAAGAAGAAAACAAAAAGCTTCAAAAACCGACATCCGGTGCATGCTTTCTGATTTTCCAACCCCGCAGCGCATCGCCCCTGCGCAAATAGAGTATCCCATTAAAAATAACCGGATGGGAAAAATGCTCTTTTGTGCCAAAATGGATTTGGAAAGCACCATCTGGCGACATCTTCCCCTGATCAGCACGAACCAGGTTCAATTGCCCTTTCTGGCTATAATAAATCAGATTGTTGCCGGTAGCGATAAGGGCTCCACTGCCCAGTTTAAGCGTATCCGATTCGAGCCCCGTTTCAACACTTAATGACCTTAAATCACGACCTGACATAGTGGTGGAATACAAATAAGAGCCAATTCGCACTACACCGCCCATAAAATTATCAATACTTTCATTTCTCCACACCTGAGTAATCGAATCCCCGTTTGGGGAGAGGCGAAGTTTCACAGCACCATTTCCATCGCCAGCAAAATAATAAATAAATCCCTCGTCGAAATAAATGGTATTGCTATGGGTATCCCCAGCGCCCGGCTTTCGCTTTTCGATGGGGATATTAGTTTGTTCGTGGGTCCAGAGGAGTTCACCGGTGCGGGCATCCAGGCCCAACAAATGATAAGCCGAGAAAGTGACAAGGATATCCCTTTCAGGCAAACGAATAAGGTTAGGAGCATTATACCCCGCTCGTTCACCCCGTCCTTCAGCGATCCATTTTACGGTACCCTGAAACCTGTCGAAGGCCACAATATTTGTATCCCGGCCACCGGCAACAAGATAAACCATATCATCGAATACCAGAGGCGATTCTGCGTGCCCATGCATCAGCGGCTGTCCGTGTATTGTATCAATTATCCAGACGCATTCTCCGGTAGCCACTTCCAAACAGGCCAGATTTCCCAATCCGGAACATACATACAGCAAGTCACCGACAATGGTAGGGCTCGATCGGGAGCCAGGGTAAGTGGCCACCCAATCCTTTCCAAAAGGGGTCTGCCAGATCAATTCCCCGGAAAGGGAATACCGAAAAACCAAGGCAGTATCCCCTATTTCACCCGTAACAAAAATCCCCTCCGGAGTAACCACCGGAGCTCCATATCCATTTCCAAAACCCGCAATTGCCAACACTTGCTCCGGCTCTTCCTCCAAAAAACTTACCATCGGAATCTCCGGGTAGACTCCTTTCCGGTCAACACCCCTCCATTGATAAATCTCCTGTGCATAAGGAATTCCCGAATACACAAGCAGAACAAATAAAATCAAAATGCCTCTCTTCATAATTATTCGTATTTAGAAATTATCGAATTCTGTAAATTGATGACAGCTTCCAGGCAATTATTCCCGAAAAACGGTAGCCCCATCCTATCCTATTATAAACCATAAAATCGGTTTAGGTTAACAGAGTTTCAGACGAATAAAACAAAATTTTGTAGCATTGCACGGCGCAAAGGGGAAAAAATCGGGTTTGTATTACCTGGCGAGCCACAACTGTGGATTTTCCAAGGTACTCCCCTTCCAAATTTCAAGATGAATCTGCGTCTGACCGGTTTCAGTATCGGTAAAAATGGTTCCGATTTCAGTCCGGGCATCCACGTTGCTTCCTTCCACAACAAATACTTTATCCAGGTTTGAATATACCGAGAGGAATTCACCATGGCGGATAATAACCACATTATTATACTGGGGTACTTTTATGATTCGGGAAACAGTACCCTGAAAAATGGCCCGGGCTAAAGCGCCTTCTTCGGTAAGGATATCCATACCATTATTTTTTATTTTCACCCCTTTCAGTACAGGATGGGCGTGCTCACCGTAGGTAGAATGAAGAATACCGCGAGCAGTGGGCCATGGGAGCTTTCCTTTGTTTCTTGAAAAATCGTTTGACAGCAATGATTCTTCAGGAGTAAGACTAAAGGAACTGGCACGCTTTCCTTGATTTGCCTTAGCCATCTCTTCCCGGATGATACGTTCAATTTCCTGCTCCAGTTTTTTCGCCGCCTGCTGTTTTTTTCTGATTTGTGCGCGAAGATCCTTTTCTTTTTGCTGCAGTTGCGTTACCGTGGATTGGCGCTGGTTGCGTTCACCATCAAGGGCACTTTTTTCACTTTCTTTACGATACAACAGGGCGAGCTGTTGCTTTTTTTGTTGTTCAAGAGCAACTCGTGCCGCTTCAAATTCCTGCTGAATACGTGAAATTCTTTTTGCCTGCTCCCGCCGGGCCTCGCTGTACCGCCCGTAATATTGCAGTCGCCGGTAAGCCTGATTAAAATCGTCGGCAGCAAAAATAAACATCAAACGATGGTATAAATTTCTGGTTTCCCAGGCATGAATCACCATTTTTTCATATTCCTTTCGAAGCGTTTGCAGGTGTTGCCGATAATAGTCAACGCTGTCACTTAAAACAGCTATTTTGTGGTCAAGTATGCCAACTTCAGCATTCAAATTCCGGATAAGCGCTTCGCGTGATTGGATTTTATTGTCGAGGATTGAGATATGAGCAAGGGAGGCTGCTTTGTCTTTAGAAGTTTTTTCGAGCATAACATTTGCCACACGAATTTCCTCTTCAAGTTTTCTTTTGTTTTCCTGCAACGACTCCCTGTTCTGGGCCATTATGGCTGTATGTTGCACCAGAATGATACAAAACAGCAAAAAATAAACCGGGAATCCTTTTTTCATACATTCATTTTTTTCAATGGCTCCATGTTGCTGAAAATTGTATTAATTCAATGCCTTTATGAAGCAACCTTTTGGTTTCATTACAGAATACAAAACATTAAAAATAAGTAATCCGGGAATATTTTGAAGAAACGGAATAGGGAAAAGTAACCGCTTCATCAAAGCTCACCCGCGAATAAGAAAGACTAAGATTATATTTTTGATCTGCTTCGATGGCAAATTTCACTTCATAAGGAAAGAGGTCGTCAGCGGCCAGCCTGAAGTCGTCATAGAAAGCAAAAAGTTTCCGGTTGGCCGATCCGGTGGCTTCTTGTATGATCACTTCTTCAATTTTGAAATTTTCCGGATTGAGACAGATACATTGAATGGGGATAGTAGGGGGCGTTTCACCAACGCGGATATACTTTTTCAATTTTCGGCGGTTAGCGGTATTCAAACGATAATACCGTGAATCATACCCGGCTTTAAAAACCCCTTTATCATAAAATTTAAAATCATTTCCAATAAGGAAGGCTTGAATCATATCAAAATTCAGGGCATTATTCAGCAGCGCATACACCGAACCAATGGGATCTGCCAGGTATTCCTTCCCCATACGATTTATGATAAACAAAGAATCGGGGGTAAGTTTTGCCCGGTAAACCTCCAGCCCTGCTTTTGTCAGGCTGACCCATATCAGCGAATCGAAACGCATACGCAACTGCCCCTGCAGTGTAAATTGCTGTTTTTCAGAGCCCATAACCAAGGTAAAGCGGGCTTTCATGGTGGAGAAATCCACTTCGCTCTCCTGAAGTTTCTCCAGAAGAAAATCGGCGCCCTGTTCTTTTATGGGTTCCCGTAATATTTTTTTTGAGGAAGAACACCCAACAAACAAAAGACAGGCGACGAAAAACAATACGGCTTTATTTTTCATAATTCAGGATTCCGGTTTTCAGTTTATGAAGAAGCGATTCGCTGTCACCACCGGCATCCACTGCCTTTTTCCAATATTCTAAGGCCGATTGTGTATTCCCTAAACGATACATAATATCTCCATAATGTTCAAAGATCGTCGGATCGGGATAAACAGTTTGGGTCATTGCCTCATGAATAAAAGCACGGGCTTTTTCGTATTTCCCCAGTTGATAAAGCACCCAGGCATAAGTATCGAGGTTATTTGGGTTTTCTGAATCCAAAGAAACCGCCTTTTTTGCCATAATCTCTGCTTTCTCCAGCTCGCGGTTTTCTAATGCCAGGTAGTAACTGTAATTATTTAAAACATAGCTATTCTCCGGATCAAGAAGCACCGATTTATCATAGGCAGCAAAAGCCTCTTCATTTCGGTGAATAGCGTAAAAGGCATCCCCGAGGCTTGAATAAAACTGGCCTTTGAGCAGGGGATTGTCAACCACCAGGGTTAATCCCTCATTCAGTACCGTAATGGCTTTCGGATAATTTTTACTGTTAATGGCACAAAAGCCATTAAAAAGATAAGGAACCGGCTGATAAGGAAAGAGTCCGAGCGCCTCCTCCGCGATCGGTTCAAGGCTGGCAAAATCACCCTCACTGAGCAAGGCATGCATCAGGCTTTCCCAAACGATATACTTGCTTTTGTCGAATTCAAGCACTTTTAAATACGCCCGGGAGGCCTCTTTTTTATTGTTATCGCGAAACAAGAAATCACCATACATTGACCAGGCTTTAGGATCGTTGGGATGGGTATCGACAAGGATCCGGAGTAGTGTATAGGCTTCCGGATTTAAATCCTGAAAAATTTCGGTAACTGAATAATAGCCCAGAAGAATCTGAATTTTTGGATCCATATCCAGTTCCGGATTAGCAAAACCTTGTTTCAATTCTGCGAATGAATTCTCAGGTTGGTCAATTTTCCGGTAATATTCTGCCATGGTGATATGAATATACGGGTTGGATGGGTCAATTTCACTAATTTTGCGGTAGTATTCGAGTGCTTCGCCGGGCCTGTCGTAGGCCATAAGTTTTTCGGCAAGCATGGCAAGATAACGGACTTCCTCCGGGAACATCCGGGTTAACGCATGCAGTTCATCGAGTACTTGATTCTTTTTCCCCAGATGTTCGTAAATTTTGATTTTCCGTTGTGTAATTTCTTCTGAAATACCCACTTGTTTTTCGAGCCGTTCAAATGCCCTAATGGCCTCATTATATTGTTCGGCATAGATATACAAATTTGCCAAAACCCATAAATTTTCACTATTGGAGGGTTCCAACACCACCAGCCTGGCCATCGTTTCTGCCGCTGGTTTATAGGCATTATTTTGCTGATATATTTCGGATAACAACCGGATATACCAACGATTTTCTGGCTGGAGGTCACAGGCCAGCTGAGCATATTCAAGAGCCTCCACTATTTTTTCCTGGCTTCGGTAAATACGGGCCAGCTGATAAGCCGCAGCGGACTCTTCGGGGTCTTTTTCCAAAACCTTCAGGTATTTCTGCATGGCTTTTTCATCGTCACCCAGCAAAAAGGCGGAGGTAGCCTCAATAAAATCCGACCGATTGGCAATTTCGGAAGGAGTACTTTGCCGGGGGATATTTTTTCCCTTTGACGCCGGAGAAACCACGCCCTGCCTTTGAGTGCTGCAGGAAATAAAAAGCAATAAACAGCAGCCTGCCAACCCTAAAAAAAATTGATTTTTCATCGTTATTGTATCCCTGTTGAACCGAATCCTCCGGAGCCCCGTTGTGAATCCTGTAAGGTTTCTGCCAAATCCCAGGCGATAGTTTCATGTCGCGCTATCACCAGCTGTGCAATTCGCTCCCCATCCTGTATTTCGAAGGGTTCATCGGATAAATTCACCAGAATAACACAAATTTCACCCCGGTAATCGGCATCAATGGTTCCCGGAGAGTTTAAAACCGTTACCCCATGTTTAAGGGCCAATCCACTTCGAGGGCGAACCTGAGCTTCATATCCTTCCGGAAGTTCAATAAATAATCCCGTTGGCACAAGCAGCCGTTGCCGGGAATCTATGATTACCGGAGTTTCAAGATTCGCACGAAGGTCCATGCCTGCCGAATATTTTGTGCTATACGCGGGCAGGCTGTGATGCGATTGGTTTACTATTCGAACTTTCATTAAAAAATATTTCTGATGGAATACTCCCGCATGTGAGAATCTATTCCTGCTTAGTAATAACGAACATGCCCGCCGAATCAATTATTATCCAAAATATAATATACCGGCTACAAAAATACATTTTCCTGCATAACACGCCCGCCGAAATTCCGTTAAGACTTGTTAATATCCCGGATACGCTTCCGCAGAATCAGTCGTTGCAATTTGAATCCCTCCAGGCGCACTACAATGAAAACAAAAACACCAAGAAGGGCAGTATTAACCAGCAACTTTAGTAATAAGTTGTCAATACCATGTAGCTGTGACAACAGGAACAAGGCCGTGGTAAGAAGGAAATAAATGCCTGCACCCCTGAGATTATAGGGAACCGGGTAATATTTTTTCCCAATAAAATAAGAAACAGTCATCATAACCAGATAACAGAATAAGGCAGCCCATGCTGAAGCCAGATATCCGTATTGAGGAACAAAAAGAAGATTAATAAACAGGGTAATCGCTGATCCGAGCAAGGCCAGGCCGGCACCATACTTCGTTTTGTCAAGCAACTTATACCAAAGAGACAGGTTATAAAAAATACCTAAAAACAAATTTGCCATCAACACCACCGGAACTACAGACAACCCGCTATAATAACGTTCTTCAATAAACAATTTCACAACATCGAGATAGAGCATTACACCCAAAAAAATGAACAATCCAAAAACAATAAAATAATTCATAATATCGGCATACAACTTTTTCGTATCGATGCTGTTTTCACTTCTGGAAAAGAAAAATGGCTCAAAAGCATAGCGAAAAGCCTGAATAAACATGGTCATCAGGATTGCCAGTTTATAATTGGCACCATAAATACCCGTTTCAGCAAAAGCATCTACAGATTCGGGAAGCAGATAAGGCAAAATCAACTTATCGAGATTCTGATTAATCTGGCCGGCAATACCCACAATCAGCAAAGGAAAGCTATACACCAACATCTGCTTCAGCAGACGAAAATCAAATGTTCCTCCACGGGAAAAAATATGAGGAGTAAGCAAAATCAATGTTACAATGGAAGAGGCCAGATTAACATAAAAAATATATCCGATTCCGATTTCCGGCTGATAGAGTTTCGCAAAAAAATCACCCGTATTTTCCAAATAACGTAAACGACAAAAAACCAGAAAAAAAAGATTCATAAAAATATTGATACCGATTCCAGCCAGTTTAATAAAAGCAAAACGCAGGGGTCGGTTTTCCTGACGAAGCCGGGCAAACGGAAGGGCTGTAAAGGCATCAATGGAAACAATAATGGCAAGAATCAGCACAAATCGCTCCATACCCTCATATCCCATTTGTCGGGAAAGAGAAGGAAGAAAGGTGATAATCAGAAGTAGAAACAGCAGACTGGTAATAAGGACCGATTGCATCCCGGTAGTAAAAACCTTTGGAGCATCGCCTGTTTTTTGGGAAAACCGAAAAAATCCAGTTTCCATTCCATAGGTTAGGATCACCAGTAAAAAGGCGACATAGGCATAAAGGTTAGTCACAATTCCGTATTCGGCCGGGGCAAAAATTCTTACATAGAGCGGCAATAACAACCAGTTCAGCAGCTTACCAAGAATACTGCTAAGGCCATAAATTGCTGTTTCTCCGGCCAGCCTTTTATAAATATTATTCGAAGCCATGACACAAAATTAGAGAAAGAATCTTTGTACGCTAATAAACCGAAAAAATAGAAACAAAAATTTTCCTGCAGTCTCTCCCATTAAATAATTTTAAGGCTTAAATGAAGCATAACAAGAATATTTCCTATCGGTTAGCCTGTAAATACATAGGTAAAGAAAGGAAAAAGTGAGGGGCCTTATTTTTTCCTGACTCAAACCAGACCTGCCCGCCACTATTAAGAATAATATTCTTCACCATGGCAAGCCCCAGTCCCATTCCGCCTGACTTTGTAGTGAAATTAGGGGCAAAAATTTTATCGGCCACCTCCATGGAAATTCCAGGACCATTATCCGTAAATAACACCATAAGCGATTCGTTTTCAATCCAGGAGCGAATTTCAATTTCCCCGTTTGGCATAGAATCCAACGCCTGATAAGAATTTTTTAACAGGTTATTAAACACCCGTAGCAATTGTTTTGAATCTGCGTACACCGGCATAGGGGAAGGCTGTAACGAGAGCACAACAGCCACATCAGGATTGGAGGCAAATAAGTCGACCGCCTTACGAATTAAATCATTAAGATCTAATATTTCGCGTTGCGCCTTAGGCATTTTTGCAAAATCAGAAAACGCAGTGGCAATTTCAGCCATTGAATCAATCTGTTCGGTCATTGTATCGGTAAACCGTTTTAAGCGCTGATCCCAATCCGGGGCATTATCCTCCCAGGCGCGCTGCAGATACTGCACACTTAATTTCATGGGAGTGAGTGGGTTCTTTATCTCATGCGCCACCTGTCGCGCCATTTCACGCCAGGCGGTTTCTCTTTCAGTTTGCACCAGTCGTTCTGCCGAATGCGCCAGTTCATCCACTTTATTATTATACTCTTTTACCAAAGCGCCAATTTCATCCTCGCGAAGCCACACCAGCTTCTCGTTATCGCTACCCAGTGAAAGATGTGCTATTTTTTCACGGATACGCTCAAGCGGTTTAGAGATGATGTTACTAAGTAGTAAACCAAGCAACAATGCAATTACAATCAAAAAAACATAAATATTAATAAATGTCATTAAAAACGCCGATACCTCTCTTGAGAGTTCACTCTGACGGGCAAAAAACGGAAGATTCAAATAAGCAAGCAGTTCATTATCAGCGTTGCGGAATTGAACCCATGCCGAGAGGTAAGAATATTCTCCAATCTTTTCCTCGCCGATAAACTGGGTTTTTCGGTCAAGCGCAAGCGCTTTATAAGCCGATGCATCCATCCGCCGGCTGGTGAGGTTTTCGGAGAAAATCTCCGGCCGGGAAGAGACTAATAATTTCCCGTCAGGTTTGTAAAGATTAATATCAGAAAAAAATACATTCGACCATTTGATAAAAAGGGAAGAAAGATAGGCCTGCATCTCCGCATCAAAATCCACATCAGAAATCAGTTTGTGTTCCAGTTCTGTAAGCACCGAATGTGCCTTTTCCTGCAAAGCCTGGCGGTTTTTATCGCTATTTAAGACCAAAATATAGCGTACCGAAGAGTAACCCACAACGGCCAGGGCCAAAAATAAAAACCCGGTCATGCTGAGCTGTAAACGGTTACGGGTTGTAAAACGGAAAACACGATCGTACCGGAAAAGAAAAACCAAAGCAATCAGCAATAGCGCAATAATGGCAAAAAAGAGGAAAAGATAAGAAAAAGGGGCAACAATATCAATGATCCGATCGCTGGGTCGACTGACAATAAGAGTCGACCCCTCCCCGGCGTTATGCTTATAATGGATCCAGGAATTATGTTTAAAAAACTGATTCTCATCACTCAAATTATATCGCTCCAGCTTACTGGAATAAAAATAATCCCCCACATAACGAATCAGTGATCCCTTCATGAAAAGCGCCCAGGAATATCCCGAATAATCGTATCGGGGAAGAAACTGTTCATCAATCATCAACTCCGGGTATCCCAATCCTTCCTGAACAAATTTGGGCATAATATCAACAAAGATCGTCACAGGATAGGCCTCACTGTTCTCCG
>RZYD01000214.1 GCA_009930445.1 Bacteroidia bacterium
AAATACTGTCTATCCCGGTTGAATGATAAAAGTATGATTTACATAAATATAACCGGGCAATGGCTTCATAATTATTCTCTTTTATAACTGTGGCTAATTGATGCTCCATAATTTTCTTAGCCACTTCTTTTTTCTTTGCTTCATTAAAATAGTAACAAAGCGCCTCAGTGGCATCCACGCTTTCATTTTTTGATAATCCTTCCAATCGATGCAGTAACTCATTGACTCCCGGAAGCACCCAGGTTGAATCACCCGGATTTCGAAAGGTACGAACCAGCAGAATTAACTCTGCTGTTGTTTGTTGATTCGGTGCTGTTTTCAGGAACTGCTCTTTAATGGTTTCATGGTTTTCGTAGTATTTTTCAATAAGTTCCTTGTGCTGTTGTGCAATAAGTTCGTACGATGGATATTGTGCACTGACCGGCTGTAGTACAAGAAAAAGAATAACAATACCTGTGATTTGAAGAATAGCACTGACACTGAATCGATTCGAAACCATAATTTTTTTTTGAGGGTACAACAAAGATAAGAAACAGATTGCATATATTTCCATATTCTCCTCTATATATGTATTTTTTTTTCTACTATAAAGGACTACCTTCCGTCGGATTGATCCCGAAATTATGGTTTATTTTTTTTTATTAATGGAAAGGGTTTATTGTTTTATTTTACAGGATGCCTCGATTTGATTTTAGTGCTTCCCACATTACCTCTACCGGATGTACTGCAGTGCGGCCCGTGCCGTCTTTTATCTGGTGTCGGCAACTGGTTCCGGGTGCCACAATCAGTGTCTCTTTATCTGCATTCCGCACGGCAGGTAACAGCACAAGTTCGCCTACTTTCATGCTGAGGTCATAATGTTCTTTTTCATAGCCGAAGGCCCCGGCCATACCACAGCATCCACTCGGTATTTCAAGTGCTTCGTATTTTTCGGGAAAATTTAACATGGCCAGCAAGGGTTGGGTACTGGCTACCGCCTTTTGCTGGCAATGGCCATGTACCAGCATTTTTATGTGTTTATTGGTGAATTGCGCCTGGGTGATGTTCCCTTTTTTTACTTGTTGCATGAAAAATTCTTCAAAAAGGAAAGCATGCTGAGCGATTCTTTTGGCTTCTTCCTGTAGCCCCTTGTCAACGAGTTCGGGGTATTCATCCCTGAATCCTAAAATGGCGGAGGGTTCAATGCCTACAAGGGGTGTTTCTTCTGAAATCAGATCGCGGAGCAGGAGAATGTTTTCGGTAATGATTTTTTTTGCTTTGCGTAACATCCCTTTGGATAAGAAGGTACGCGCACTGAGCCCGTGATGAGGAATAATTACTTTGTATCCCAGTTTGTTGAGCAGGCGGATTGCCTTTATGCCCACTTCGGTATCGAGGTAGTTGCTGAATTCATCCGCAAACAGATATACCAAGCCGTTCTCGCCTGCTACATTTGTTTTTTTAACGTAGTTTTGCGTCCATCTTTTTAGTGTTATTTTGGATAACCCGGGCATTGAGCGTTGTGTGCTGAATCCCAGGCTTTTTTTTATCAGGGTTGATAAAGTGCGCTGGGTCATAAAAAAATTCATTGCGCCTGGCCAAACCATCCCGATTTTGTACAGGTTTGTAAGGTAGGCAATTAGAAGTGTGCGGAACGGCACATGGTGTGCATCGTAATAATGTTGCAGAAATTCAGCCTTTAGTTTGGCTACGTCAACATTACTCGGACATTCCGATTTACACGCTTTGCAGGAGAGACACAGATCCATGATTTCATAAATTTCATGGTGGTCAAAAGGGTTTTTTTTTGGTGAATTTGTCAGAAATTCCCTGAGAATATTCGCCCTTGCCCTGGTGGAATTCTTTTCATCCCGTGTAGCCATATAGCTGGGACACATAGTCCCTCCTGACCTTTCTGTTTTTCTGCAATCTCCCGACCCATTACATTTTTCTGCTGCCCTGATTATTCCCTGCGTGGCGCTGAAGTCGAAAAAGGTGGCAATGGATTTTGTCTCTTTTCCCAGGTCGTAGCGCAGGAAGGTATTCATTTTGGGTGTGTCGGTAATTTTTCCCGGGTTAAAAATCGCATTAGGATCCCACAATGCCTTGATTTCACGAAAAACCTGATATATTTTTTCTCCCACCATGAACGGAATAAATTCCCCGCGTAATCGTCCGTCACCATGTTCACCACTGAGGCTGCCGTGGTATTTTTTTACCAGAGTTGCCGATTCCTGCGCAATTTCATGGAAAAGCCTCACATCATCGGGATTTTTCAGGTTTAAAACCGGCCGAAGGTGGAGTTCCCCGGTTGCGATATGTGCATGATACGTGCAGGGTTTCCCGTAGCGTTGCATCATGGCGGCGAAATCATTTATGTATTCCGGAAGGTATTTTGGATGCACTGCCGTATCCTCTGTAACGGCAACAGGGCGGGCGTCGCCGGGCATATTCGATAACACCCCCAGGCCCGCTTTGCGTAAGGCCCATACGCGGGCAATGTCGCTCCCTGTAATTACTGGATAATGGTATCCATAGCCTGCTTTTTTTAAGGCTATAATTAATGCAGTCACGGAATCCATCAGTTGCGACTCTGTTTCACTATTGAATTCAGCAATGAGAATAGCCGCCGGATCTCCCTGGATAAAAAACCGGTTTTCGTTCTGAAGTTTGTTTTTTGCCGCCAGGTCGAGAATAGTTTTATCCATCAATTCAACTGCTGCCGGCTGAAGATTAAGGATGAGCAGATTCGCCAGCATGGCCTCGCGCAGGTTGTTGAGGTGCACGCAAACCAGTGCTTTTTTTTGGGGGGGGAGCGGAACGAGATTTAGGGTGATCTCAGTAAAAAATGCAAGCGTACCTTCTGATCCGGCCAAAAGTTTACAAAGATTAATCGGGGGGGCTTGTGATGTAAATGGAGCCGATCCGAGTACAAGATCCAGCGCGTATCCTGTGTTACGCCGTACAACCTCCGGATCAGGAAATTGTGTACGGATTTCCTGCACCAGCAACGGGTCGGATAATAGATGTCGGATTTGTTTATATATCTGATTTTCCAGCTTCCCCCCACGGCATTTGGCCAGAAATGCTTCTGTGGATAAGGCTTCAAATAGTGCTTCCGAACCATCGCTGAGTAAGGCTTTTATCCTTTTTGTATGTTCCCGCGTACTTCCATAAATCAGTGAATGCAATCCACAGGCGTTATTTCCAACCATTCCACCAATCATACACCGTGATGCCGTGGAGGTCTCCGGACCAAAAAAGAGACCGTATGGTTTTAAAAATCGGTTTAAGTCGTCAAGAATTACCCCGGGCTGTACGGTAACTTCCTTATTATCCTGATCGAAATGGAGTATTTTGTTGAAATGGCGGCTAATATCCACAACAATCCCGTTTCCGACTACCTGACCTGCCAGACTTGTTCCGGCAGTGCGCGGAATGAGCGGGATGTGATACTTACCGGCAAGGAAAATTAAACTCCGGATCTCCTCATTATCTTTTGGTAACGCAACCGCATAGGGTACCTCCCGATAGGCCGATGCATCCGTGGCATACATCAGCCTGTGCACTGTGTCCGTATAGAAACGACCGTGCAGTACCTGCTGAAAGTCTTTGATGATTTCCGCCCTGTACTTCTGCATCAAAACATCGCTTTAATGAATTCTGCCATAGGAACGTTGTTAAAGTAATCGTTGAAACGAATGGTCTCCAACGCACGTTGAATTATATAGGGATCGTGACGAAGTCCCGTTAGAATTCGTTCCACCTTCTCGGTCGGTTCACTGGCGAAAAAATCGCCGAATATTTTGATCTGTTCAATAACCCCCTGATCTACCTGAAGATGAATTTCAATTTTGCCCCCTTCGGTTTTCACTGACTTGCTGAATCCATACTGCGGTGAATAGCCGAAATTCCAGTCCCAGGTATTAAATTTGTGGCTTACCAGCAATTCGATTTGTTGAATATCCTTATCCGAAAACTGATACCCTTGCGCCTCCGGGTAAATTGCCCGGATATGTCGGATAATCATCTCCTCCAATTGGGTGATGGTGATGGGGGTTTGAAGATGGTCGGAAATGTTGGTTACCCGGCTTCGGATTGATTTTACCGCTTTATCTGTGAATTTCAGCGGATCGCTTTTCAATGCTTTGGATAACTGATCCATATGGGCATCAAAGAGAATTGTACCATGGTGTAGTACTCTGTTTTTATAAACGTGTGAAGCATTCCCACTGAATTTTTTCCCTTCAATAACCAAATCATTTCGACCTTGAAATTCTGCGTTGACCCCAAGCGAACGCAATACGTCAATAATGGGCTGGGTATACTTTCTGAAATCCACTTTCTGCTCCCCTTCATGGGTCATGATAAAACAAAAATTAAGGTTTCCATGGTCATGAAATACTGCCCCGCCTCCTGAAAGCCTTCGCACAACATGAATGTTGTTTTCCCTGATGTATTCCAGGTTGATTTCTGCAAGTGTATTCTGATGTTTCCCTACGATAATTGTCGGGTCGTTGATATAAAGTAAAAAAATATCATCATTGAAATTTTTTATTAAAAACTCTTCGCTGGCAATATTAAAGGGCGGGTAATTTCTGGGGCTTTTTATTGTTAGCATATTTTCCATTATCTTTGAACACTGCAAATTTAATTTTTTTCTAATTGTTCTGCAGATAATCGTGTGTTGATCTGATTTAATTAAAGTTGTGTACTCATGAATAGAAAACGAATACTGCTGGTTCTGGGGCTTGGAATAATGCTTTTATCCTCCTGTACAATTTTAGAACAGTTGGGTGAGATGGAAGCTCTTTCTCA
>RZYD01000215.1 GCA_009930445.1 Bacteroidia bacterium
ACTTCAAATAATTTTGTGGGATCAATAGGAGAGTACTCTGTTTCCGGAACGGTGACACTTGATGGTCTGCCTCTGGAAGGCGTGTTGGTTGATTTTGAGACAATTACCAGTGATCCGGTAACTGCCTCAGATGGAACATATACTTGTATGGTGCCAACAGGATGGTATGGTGATATCACACCTGCTCTTGCGGGATACATATTTACTCCTGAGTATCTGCATCTTTCTGCCGTATCATCAAATATTTCAGGAAAAGACTTTGCTGCAGCTGAGGTGTCTTTCACAATAAGTGGAACGGTTGCTGAAGGAGGAGTTCCGATAGAAGGTGTTGATGTAACCTTTGAGAATACAACTAAGGATATACTCCAGGTAGTAACAACCGCATCAGATGGAACATACTCCTGCGATGTACCTTACAACTGGTCAGGTACTGCTACACCTTCGAAAACGGATTATACTTTTGATCCTGAAAGTAAGTCCTATACAAATGTTCTTGCTGATGTATCAGATGAGGATTATGAAGGGTATTCAGGTGGACTGCCTCCGGGCTGGGGCTATGTGAATACCGGCTCAAACCATACGCTTTTTGTACAGGCTACAGCACCAAAAATTGATGGTGTTCCGCTGTCGTATGGTTCATGGATCGGAGTTTTCTATGATGATAATGGTGTGGAAAAATGTGCCGGAGCTATTGAGTGGCAGGGCGCATCATCACCTATTATTGCCGCTCAGGGTGATGACTCTACTACTCCCGAAAAGGATGGTTTCTCTGAAGGCGAAACCATTACCTTCAAGTTCTATATCAACGATCTAAAAGGAACAGCGTTGTATGCTGCGCCAACCTATGCATCCGGTCCGCAGGTTTACACTACCAATGGTGCTACTGTGACTTCACTGCTTGCTGCGTATACTTCGATAACGCAGGTTGTTCCGCTCATTGAAGGCTGGAGTGGAATATCTTCCTATATCCTGCCCGATAACGATTCTACTGCCATAATTTTCGCCCCGGTTGTTTCTGATCTGGTAATATTAAAAAGTATGACATTGGCTTTCTGGCCCCCGAATATCAATCAGATTGTCCATTGGAATACGTATGAAGGATACAAACTCAAGATGATTAACAATCAACAGGTACTCTTTACGGGTCAGGATAGCGAGAAAACGTTTACCATTCCGGAGGGATGGAGCCTGTTGCCAGTACTTTCCAATCAGAATGTGGATGTTTCTTCCATCTTTTCATCGGTATTAAATGATATCATTATAATAAAATCAATTGATGGAATGGGTGTTTACTGGCCTTCAGTCGGCGTACAAACACTTACATCATTAACTCCGGGCGAGTCGTATATGGCCAAGTTTAGTGCGCAGTCAACAATAACTTTCCCACCTTTGGCATCGAAAGCCGGCTCTGTGGTGAAGGGTTATTCGGATCCTGTTAATTCTGATATTTGGTCAATGCCACTGAATACAGGTATAACCCATACTCTTGCATTCAGCGAGCAGGCTTCTGAAATATTTGAGACAGGTGACCTTTTGGGTGTATTTGATGTTAATGACCGATGTGTTGGTATTGCTGAGGTATCAGAAGGCCATACTCCTGTAGTTTCTGTTTATGGTGATGATCAAACCACCATTGAAAAGGATGGTATGTTCCATAATGAAGCATTTGTATTGAAAGTTTATCATGTTGAAACTGAAACTATTGATGAGATTCTTGTGGAATATGATAAACAGTATAATATTGCATACTGTGATAATGGAATGTCAGTAATCGTTAAAACAACATCGACCACAGGCATTGGAAGTATGAACCTGGAGTACACCCGTGTATTCCCAAATCCTGCTACGGATAAGCTATATATCCATGTCCCGGGGGGTGATAATGTTGATTTTAATGTAAGGATTTTGAGTGCTAATGGTGGTAGTGTGCTGGCAGAAAAGACATTCTCAGGCCGCACTACATTGAACATTCAGCCCCTGCCTGCCGGAGTATATATGATTGAAATTACAGATGGTATTAGTGCACCGGTTGTGAAGAGGATTATAAAGAATTAATAGACTTAGTGCAGATATTCGGAGAGGCTGTCAATACAATTTTTGGCAGCCTCTTCATTTTCAGTATGGTATGAGAATGCTTTATTATATCAGAAAAACGAGTTAGGCAAAAACCTTTGGTGATCTCTGATTTATAAAGATATATCTATTAATCGGGTTTTGTGTAGCTGCATTAAAATGTGACAGTTACTGTTTTAATGAAGTAGAATGTTAATATCCAATAACCCGGATTTTATGGCATAGATTATGAGCTCATGCGTGTTTCTTGTTTTTGTTTTTGCCAGTAGGTTTGTTTTGTGAGTCTCCAGAGTGCTTACGCTGATGTTTAGTTTATTTGCAATATCCTTCATGGAATACTCATGAAAAATTTGATTTAATAACTCCATCTCCCTTTTGGTCAGAAATATATTGTCGTCAACCTGGTTTTTGCTGCTGCTTTTATTCTTCTGTATGATGGATAAAGTTTTGTTATCAAAACAGATACCTTTATTCAAAACATCAACAACAGTTTGTTTTAGGATATCTTCATTACAATTCTTTAGCAGGTATGCGTTTATTCCTTCCTCCTGTTTTGTGCGGTTTTTTTGACGCAAAACACAACATGTGGATATCCCCCAATGAGGTGGACAGCAAGTTAAGCATCAAAATGTGCGATTATCTTCGGATATTCATGGGCTGCAGGCTTGTATTTCGTGAGAAAATATTCCTATATTCGCATGGATGAAGGGCAATCATTTTCTGAGAATTATCTACTGGCTGCTACTTGTTGCAGGGCCTGTTATTGTTTATTTTGTTTATCTTTCTGAATATCATGGCTATCCTGATCTGGTAAGGGATGGGGCAGCCGATTTGCGTGATTATCACCTTATGGATAAAACGGTCATCCCGCTCAACGGTACATGGACTTATTATCCTGATCAGTTGCTGACGCCGGAAGAAATACAGGCCGAAAGGTTTCATGCCATTTCGGTTGAGGTTCCTTCTACCTGGGACGCCATCCCTAATTTTGGACGATATGGTTATGGAACTTATCATTGTCGGGTTGTGACACAAAAATATCCGGAGAATATGGCACTCTATTATTCTGAGGTGTTCTCTGCCTCTGCACTTTTTATAAACGGGTTGCTCTGTGATATTAAAGGCCGTGTTGGAACCTCCAGTGAAAGCTCATTTCCGGAAATAAAGTCGCGCGTCATTTCTTTTCCTACGCTGTCGGATACCACCGATATTGTGCTTCAACTTTCGAACTTCCATTTCAGAACGGGAGGGATTAAGGATAAAATATTTATTGGTGGGTACGATCAGGTGAAGCGTTATAGCGATCAGCAACTTTTGGTGAAAGCCTTTTTAATCGGAGGATTAGTGATAATTGCATTTTTTCAGCTGGGAATGGCGTTGCTACCCATTTTTAACCGCGTTTATTATTTGTTTGCTTTTATTTGTTTATTACTGGCCTTCCGGTTGATTATCTTGCCTGAATCACCGGTTTTTATAGTTCAGGAGATGCCCTATGGCGTGCGGCTGCGCCTCGAATATCTTACTTTTTTTCTGGGAATTCCTACTATCAGTGCGATTATGAATGCCTTATTCCCTAAAGATTACAGCCGTATTTTTGTTTATGTTTTTTTTGGACTGGGATTGATTTTTACCCTTGTTCAGTATTTTGTTCCGGTATTGGTGGCGTCGTGGTTTATTCCGGTTTTTCAGGGGGTTGTTTTTGCACAAGGGTTGATAGTGACGCTTATTTTGGTGGCTGTAATTCTGCGCAAGCGGCCGGATGCTTATGTTTTTTTTGTGGGTTGGATTATGGTTTTGGCGGGGATAGTTCACGATATATTGGTTACGTCAGGGGTTATGCATTCGGGTATCCAGATTACACCCTATCTGATGTTTCTGTTCATATTTGTACAGGCCAATGTTGTAGCGCGCCGCTCGTCTCAAGCTTTTCTGCAGGTTGAGCAACTATCCGACCGGTTAAATTTTGTTAATCTGAACCTCGAAAAAATGGTTTCTGAACGCACCCGCCGTATTGAGCGCCAGAATATCGAAATGGAACGTCAGACCCGCAAAATCGACCGCCAAAACGTCGAACTTCAGAAAACTATTAATGTCCGCAATCAGGTTTTAACCATTATCGGTCATGACTTACGAAGTCCAATCGGTAATATCAGCGAAATGGTGGATTTGTTGTTGAATGATACGCTGGACGATGAAACACAGATGCAGATCCTGTATACCATAAAACAGGCAGCAACCGGTAGTTTTACTTTGCTCGAGAATCTGATGTACTGGGGCCGGGCTCAATCGGGAAGGATTTCAAATCATCCCGAATTATCGTCTCTGCACAATAGCGTTGAGGAAGCTTTGCATTTGCTAATGCCCGGTGCCCGCGAAAAAAATATCACCCTCGAGAATTCTGTTTCGCCTGATCAGATGGCCTGGTGCGATCCTGTTCACCTAAACCTGGTTTTCCGTAACCTGATTAATAATGCGATAAAATTTACGCCTGAGGGAGGCCGCGTAAATATCTCTTCCCGGATATTACAGGATAAAAGAAATAATTTAGAATTTGTGGAAGTATCGGTTCGCGACAATGGCGTTGGCATTCCTCCAGAGAAACTGGAGCAAATTTTTACTTCCGATACCATCGAATCTACCTGGGGAACCAATAACGAAAAAGGATCCGGTATCGGACTGCAACTGGTGAAGCAGTTTATCACCAT
>RZYD01000216.1 GCA_009930445.1 Bacteroidia bacterium
CCTGCTACATTTCGCTCCGGCTACGCCTGCGCTTCATTTCGCAGGGCGGTGCTATCACATTACTTCTATGAGTGTTTACACAATCTTTTTTATGCTACCCTCTTTTTGCTTCTTTTTCTCTTTTGTTTGGTGTATGAAAAGAGAAAAAGAAGGCAGAAACCCAATTGGAATTCTGCCTATAGATATGTACAAGAGTATTCTATTGAATAACAATCTTTTTTGTTTCCATCTGTCCGTCAATTTTTATTTGAATAAAGTAGAGCCCAGGTGTCAGACTCTCAAGATTGAGATTCTTTTTGTATATAGTACTGTGAATTTTTTCTTCGGTTTCTACAAATACTTTTTGTCCGAAATTGTTATAAACAGAAATAGAAACAGTCTTTCCGTGAATATTATTGATCATTATTGTACACTGATCATTCGCTGGGTTGGGCGATATCTGAATGTTATATTGTGTATTCGTCAGATTGTTGATCCCTAATAAATTACCTTCTGAATCTGTTTTCATTAGAAAGGAATTATTCTGATATTCATTATTGCTATCTGAAGTATATCCGATACACAATATTGATTCTTCATTTGGCAGCCAAAGATTTTTACCGTTTGAGCTGTTACCAATTTCTATTTGGTTATACCATATATTTTCTCCTTCCGAATTTATTTTTTTTCAGAAAAAAGTTACTGGAAGAAAAATTACTTTTAAACTGTCCGCCACATACAATAATGTCACCATCTGAAGTTTCTATTAAATCATCACAGTACATCCCATAATCATAATAAAATGAATTGTGCCAGATCGTATCCAGGTCAGGGGTTAATTTTAAAATGGAACCGTTACCTTCATAATAGTATAGACCATAGTTACCTGTTGTTATAAGATTTCCGTCAGATGTTGTTATTAATGAATTGTATGCTTCGTTGTAATATTCATCAAGGTTAAGGCAATTCAGGCTGTCACCGGATTCTGAGATACAAAGAATAAATGATTTCCCATCAATGCCGTATCCCGGGGAGTCATAATAATCACCAATTACATATAGATTATTGTTTAATATCTTAGCACTCCTTGTTGTAGTTTTTTGCCCATTTTGGAGAGATGGGTAGTATTCTTGATCCCAAGTAACATTGAATGAATTATCAAGATTTACGACAAGTGTATTCTTTTGATGATCCTTTTTTCCTATAATATAATAACCCTGCTCGTCATCTTTTACAATACCAAATCCATGTCCCGGCATTACGGCATGTGATTCGATTTCTTCTCCAGAAAAATTAACCTTTGAGATTATCATGTATGATGTATCGTTAATAGTACTATCACGAAGAATGAGTATCATGTTATCATAATCCTGACAAATTAGATGTCCCCGGGAAGCATTTTCGGAACTAATATATTTTGTTGAAATTTCTGTCCCAGCCAGATCTACGATTTTTAAAAACTGAAACTCTTCTCCTTTATAACTACGTGACCAGCCTCCAAGAATGTAACTGTTATCATCCCTTTTAATTATATCAGTGCCCTCCTCAAAATTTTCTGAAAAGTATTCCTGAAAAAAAGATTCCTGTGCAAATGCACCTGTTGCAAGTACTAGTGAGATAAAAAGTATAAAATGTTTCATGCGACTTACTATTTAGATTAGTACTACTGTATATGGTCTATTGATTAAAGTCATTAATTAGCTTTTGAACTAACAATGCATTTGCTCTGATATTCTTCTTTGATGATTGAGTTAACTCGGTGATTTCTTCAATCACCATATCGCTATAAATATTTGTTGAATGAGGGTTGCAAATAATAAGATGAGCAATGTACCCTAAAAACAATTCCTGATCTGATGATTTTGATTCTGATACAGAGAAATCTGTCACAAATTTTGTCATCCGATCAACTTTATGTTCCGGGCTTTCATTTGACATTGAACCGTGTGTATCTAAAATTGTGATATAATCAGTAATTATAGGAGGTAAATAATTGCCATACCCGGGAGCATTACTCCTGTAACAAACAATTTTATCCTTTTTAAGGATTGTAGTATCCAGCGATGCCTGAGCCAAGCTTGTATTTGATATAAAAGCAAATACTAATAAAACAAAAGTGTAAATATATCTTTTCATGCTTATTGGATTATGAACTTTGTTGATCCTGTTTCTCTTCCTTCGATTAATAGCCGTGCTATATAAGTACCTGCACTCATTGTTGATGTATTGATGCCAAGTTTGGTGCTTCGTTGTGGGAAAGATGCTTCTGAAATAAATGCTCCCTGAAGGTTGAATATCTGAATTTTTCTGTTCCGTGAAATTGTTTTCGTTTCAAAGGTTAGGAATTTTGATGCAGGATTAGGGAAAGCTTTCACACCTTCTAAATCATCATTATAGAGAATTTTATCATTATCAATTCCCACATAGAAGGCGGTATAACAATCACAAATTCTGCTTCCGTTTTCAATTGTATATGGACATAGTGAATCGTAGGTTAATTGAATGTTAGTAATGGAATCTATGGTAAGATCTGGGTTGATTTTCATGGCCATAGCCTTACTGTTGCCAGAATTGAATGGATCTTTCCAAATTAATCCTGATAGGATAACTGAATTAAAATCACAATTCAATAACGAAAACTGCTTTTTTTACCTTACTTTTGTTTCCGATTACAACCAAAAAACATTATGAAGATAAATAAAAACCAACTTCTCGTAATACTTTATGTTCTTGCAACCACCCTACTTCTTCTCTGGCCGGCAATATTTAACGGTTACCCTCTGGTAACGGAAGACAGTGGTAATTATATTCAAATGTCAGGAACGCTTAAACCCCTGTCTTTCAGACCTATTGGATATGCGTTTTTTATCCGTGTATTCGGGCTTAATGGCTGGTCTTTATGGCCTGTAATAATTGTACAGAGTATCTTCGCAAACTCAATCTTTCTGATTGTGTTCAAAATGCTCTTCTCAAGAAAACATTTTATCCTGTTGCATCTTATTGCTTTATCCATTGCCTCTTTTTTTACCGGTTTTGCATGGTATGCATCTCAGGTAATGACAGACATCTTTGTAGTGGTTCTGTTCTTCATGCTATTTATTGTTTTCTTTAAGAAAAACCTCCGAATTTGGCAATACTTGCTATTAGGACTTTCCTTTTGCTGGTTGGCAATGATGCATTATAGTATGTTGATATTTCTATGGGGTTCTTTATTCATTGCCTTGGTTGTGTTCCTTATTCGCTTTAAAAACTTAAAAGGATCTCGATTTCATTACAGGCTTATAACACTCTTTTCTGCTCTTGTGGTATCGATGGTGGCGGCTACAACCTATACGGCCTCTTTTGATTCACCAACAGAATACGGAAGTGGGAAATATGTTTTTATGATGGGACGAATTTGTGAGTCGGGCATATTAGAAAAATATTTAGATGAAAACTGTCAATATTATGACTTCTCAATATGTGAATACAAAGATCAGCTCCCTGATTGTGCCCTTGAATTTGTATGGGGAAGCAAGAGCCCGTTCAGAATGGCTGACATTGGATTTCTGGAAGCTGACCGCGAGTATAAATTAATTTTTAAAGATATAGTAACAACACCAAAGTACCTTTTTGAGCTTGTATTTGTTGATGGATTCCGGCAGACCATAACACAAATGTATACAATGAAAATCGGGTTTGGGTTGTATAGTCATAGCAAGGAACAAGGTTTTTTTAAGGCTTTGGTAAGAACGTTTCCATCAGAGGAAGACAATTACCTTGCATCAAGAGAATATACAAAAAGGCTGAATTTTGGATATTGGGAAACTGTCAATCCAATAATACTAATCCTGTCACTTATTATCATTGTCTGGATTTTATCATTTTATAAAGTTGATTATTTGGTCAGAGTTTTATCAGCAATATCTTTTTCAGGATATATTCTGAATGCGGCTATCGTGTCTAATATGGCAAATGTTAGCTTGCGACTTGGAGGAAGAGCGGCCTATGTATTCGTTTTTCTTGCGGTAATATTAATGGCATCACTTATAATCAATAAATATAAACGAAGGTCTTATAGGAAACCTTAATATTGTCCGAGCACTCAATAAACCACACCAACCAGCGCCTCATCGCGAACTTAGTGAAGCGACCTCCATCGTCATCGCGAACACCAGCGAAGCGACCTGCCGTCATCGCGAGGAGCAAAGCGATGAAGCGACGAAGCGACAATTAATCCTTTTTCACTACATTTGCCCTGCGACTAACAAAGCAGAACATGATCCGAATTTTCCGAACCATAACGATGGCTATCCTTGCAGTGGTGCTTCATGCTCATGCAACAGCTCAGTACAGCGTATCTTCCCCCGATAACTCACTGCGCGTTGAAGTAACGGTCAACAACACACCCTCATACAGTGTATTCCTTAACAAACGCATGATTGTTGCGCCTTCTGAAATCGCTCTTATTCTCGATGGCGAAAAAACCAGCGATAAATATGAGGTGGTCATCGCCAAAAACAAACATATTTCTGAAGAATACAACCCTATTGTGCCATTTAAAAGCAGCACAGTGAGAGAAGATGCCAACAGCCTTATCATCGCTTTTACCAATAGTCTCAGCCTCGAGTTTCGGGCATACAACAATGGTGTAGCCTGGCGGTGGATCTCAGATATTCCAAAAGAAATAAAAGTTGAGAATGAAATCACCACATTTGAGTTCCCTTCTGCCGGAAAGGTATGGTTCCCTGAAGAATCATCCCTCATTTCACACTATGAACGCCGCTATGTGGAGAC
>RZYD01000217.1 GCA_009930445.1 Bacteroidia bacterium
TTCCTGTGACTACCAATTGTTCTCCATGGTGAATTTTAACTCATTTTACAATTTTCTTCGTGTAATATAAATATCGCTTTTCGGAGGGGACTCAATATTATATTTTTAGCTTCATAGTCGGGGAATGCCGTGTTTACTGTTATGGCATTTAAGTGAAGCGTATCGGGGCAGTTTTTTGAAAAATTGGCTATAAAGTCCCGGTTTGATGTTGCTGTAAATGAAACAGAGGAGTTTGTAGCGTATAGCAATCCGCTTTCAGTCCAGTTTACAAAGCTATAACCACTGTTAGTTGAAGCACTCAGGTTTACGGTAGATCCGTGGAGGTAGTTTCCACCTCCCGAGGTGCTTCCCCCTGCAGAGGGTGCTGCGGTGGTTGTAATTGTGTAGTTTTTTAATGCAAAGTTTGCATTAAGATTTCGGTCCTGTGTAACGACAAAGCTGTAGGTTTGTTGGGTCGACAGTGCTGTTGTGTTTTCAGTCCAGTCGGTAAAATTATAGCCTACAGCGGGTGTAGCAACGCAGGAAGCTGTTGTGCCGTAAGTATAAACGCCACTCCCTGTAGTTGTTCCGCCTGTTATCGGCACTGATGTTAAGACAATGGTATGGGTTGTTTTTGAAAAAGTGGCCGACAGTGTCATGTCATTCATAATTGGGAAAGCATAGGGGTTTGCTGTGGAAATTTGCGCTATCCCATCGTCCCATGCTGTAAATTCATATCCTGTTGATGGAATTGCTGATGCCGTTGCTGTTGAATTATACGGATATAGTCCTGATCCGATTACACTTCCCCCGTCATTCGGACTGAAAATGAGTTGGAGTAGTGCCGGATAATTAAGAGTTGCCTGTGCTGAAAGGGGTGAAATGCCTTCATAATAGAGTGCCTGCACTGTATAGACGTAATCTCCGGGGCAAGGTGGATTGTCAGGATATGAGATAATAGTAGGGGGGCAAACATAGATTGGTGTTCCATCACGGGATACCTGATATCCCGTCATGTTTTTTGGGGCATTATCTGCAGGATGTGCCCCGGTAACAGTGGGAATTCCAATTGGTGCTTTCAATTCTGAAACTGCATTGAAATTATTGTGATTCGTCCATGTTTTTGGAAGTGTTATTGCTTGCTTTCCTTTTGCAGGGATAGTTCCTGAAATTTTAGCGCGCATACGCCAGTTTCCCGACATTCCGAAAAGGGTAAACCATGTGGACCACGGTTGTCCGGGCAAACAAAAGAGGTTACTATACCCGTCGTATGCCGGATTTTGGTCTTCGACAAAGGGGAAATCACCTGTGTTGGCAGTTACATGAACAATAAAAAAGAGGTTCCGGGTATTATCGAAGATAATCGGGGTTGGAAGTGTTATAGTTGACCAGACAAAATTTGCAGTAAAAGGAATGGGTATAGAAAAAAATGGACTGCCATTTGCGCTATCCTGAATGATACTGAGGTTATACACAGGCGATATTGTAGGTGTTCCGCTGCCGGTATACAAACTGAATTCTTCTACCTGTGTGTATCCTGAGGTTTGAGCCGGTGTAAAACAAATTCCGTATTGGAATGTTCCCATACCTACTCCCCATGCCATTGCTGCCGTTCCGGAATCATAGAAGAGCCATTTTTCTGTAATAGCTTGTGCGCCTTGTGGTGGTGCCCATGAAATCATTACGGAGGGGAAAGCACCCGAGGTGTCGGCAATAACCCCTGACGGGGGAGGAAGCATGAAATTAAACGATACTGTTCCTCCTGTTTGCGTAATGTCAGTTATGGGTTTTGTTGTATTGCTTCCGTTCCATGCTTTGCTATTTGGTGTGCTGATATCTGTAAAACTGGTGTTATTCGTAATACCTGGAAATGGACAACCTGAAGTATTGATACCTCCCTTTCCGGCATCTTTTGGATATAAACCCTGGTGGGCACTTATATTTATAGTATTTGAACTCCAGTTAGTTGTAATATGGTTTTGATCAACATGGTAAATAATCATGCCTGATCCGGGCAGTGCTGCTTCAAAATTGCTTAATGACTGCTGTCGGTTTTCCAGCAAATAATACTCATTGGAAGTTTGTGTATAATAATAATAGGCTTTTGGATTAGTTAGGGTAGGTTGCAGCTGAAATGCTCCGGGTGTATTTATCTGGTTGGATATAAGCCAATTATAAGACACTTTTGTATAAATATTATGATGAGCCGGTTGGGATCCGGGGGGGTTTGAGCCTATAGCATTCCACGATCCACCACCCATTAAGTCCCAATCTCCTGTACCGTCATATTGCCCGTTGGTTGCATAATCGGTGTCGTAGTAATCCGGTGCACCCATGTTATGTCCGAATTCATGGCACATAACGCCGATAGTCGACATTCCATTATATCCGCCAGTGGAGAGCAATTCTGGCTGTATCGTGTAATCGTAAACCAGTACACCGTCTTTTGTACATTGTGCGGAGGTATACAATCCATAAATCGAGTAACTGTGACTCCAGATATCGTTGCTATTTCCTGATGCTTCCTCACCGTACCCTTGATGAATGATAGCAATACCATCCACTTCCCCGTCAAGGTCGTTATCAAATTGACTGAAATCAACGGTTGGATCCACAAGATTAATGGCTTCATAAACTAATTCATGCGGATACGTGTCATATCCGTTTATGTCATTTTGACCATAGTAATTGTGTGATTTTGAAACATTTACCCATGCAGTCACTGTGGTATTAATCGTTAGTTGACCCCAGGAATTTTCATAGTAAAAATCTTTGAATGACCCGATTCCTGAATAGCCCATTTGATTCATATAATTTGTAAAATTAGCCTGGGAATATGTAGTATAGGTATCATTAAAGTTTACCATGATCATTAGCAGATTATTATTGCCGGTAGTAGGAAAGGTCCCGCTTTTGGTATTAAAACGCAATTTCCGTGCTTCTGCCGCTGCTTTCTGTTGGCGTTTGCTGAATTTTATCTCTTTATTAAGAATTTGTGTATAATTATTCTCAGCAATGCTTCTTTCGTTGGGATTATGCACTAAGAATGAACCGGCAATCAGTTCGCCCTGTATGTCGGTTTCAGCATAATACAATCCCTGATCCTGACCAGGAACAATAATAAAACCGTCGGTGGTTTCTATCCAGTGTAAAAACTCATCACCAAAGAGAAAAACTTCAAGTGCTGTTCCATCAGGTTGATTGTATTGTACTTTCTCCGGAATGGCGGTTACAGCCATAGCAAAAAATGATTGTATAACCAAGGCGAAGGTTAGGAGTTGAGCTATTTTTTTCATTTGTTGATTCCTCCCGAATCGTGTTGATTCTCTCAAAGATAGTTCATTTTTTAAGAGAAATCAACCCAATAGATTCCGGTTAGTGTCAATTTATCAAGTGATAGAAAAGTTTTTTGCAAATGGTGATCATCGCTTTATTTCTCTTTATCGAAAATTATTCCTAATACGGTTTTCTGGTTTCGTTGGATCTCTCCTGTGCATATCCTGTTCATAACTTGCCAGCATTTATTCTGGACTTTTTCCTTTATGATTGGAGATATTCGATTATTTTTGTTGCCCAAGATGGTGGATCGGTTCGCTTTCGCCTACCGGTCATAATAGGGAATGTCGTGAGACTCGGCAACAGTACCCGCTGCTGTATGTTCCATTAACCTGCTGCATCATCCACGCCACTGTCTGTTTATGATGGGAAGGCTGCAACAGGGGAACAAGTCAGAAGACCTGCCATCGGTTTTAGCTTTCGGGGATAAAGGCAGAAATCCGTTTTTCGGATCTATCGATTGTTTTTCCTGAGAGTTTTAGGTGAATTTGTAAACCAAAACTCATACATATGAAAAAGTTTTACTTGCTATGTTTCTTGTTTCTGGCCTCAAGTAGTATACTTTTCGGCCAGGCCGTACTGAAAAATGTTTATATTGCTTCCGGCGGCTCTTTTTCCAATCCCGACGATTTTGTCATAATTCGGAAAGTGGATCCGGAAACCTATTCCTTCTCCTCTTTAGATACGATTTATACGCAGGCAGTCAATGACTTACTGATATATGGCGACCGTATGTTCGTTGCAGCTATGGATAGTCTTATAGCGTACGATTTGAATACTGGTGAACGTTATGCCACCACTGCTGCGTCCAATGCAAATAAATTGTCGATGGTTAATGACCATTTATGGCTGTCGCGTCAGGCGGGTGTTTCAGGACCTCCGGCAGATGGCATTTTCTTAAAAGTTTTTAATCCATCGGATTTGTCACTGGTTAAAGACGTGGAAGGGATTGCTGATGATGCAGTATTTGTGAGCCATTATGCTGATTCTGTTTATGTTACTATTCCTGGAAACTGGGCCGCCACGGAGGGTCGGCTGGCGGTTCTCGATTTAGAAACGTATACGGTTCAACGGATTGTTAATCTGGGGACTGAGGCTGTGGGGATTTTTAATATCCACCCAATCGGGAATCGTTTTTGGATTACCTGTAAAACACCCTATATGGGAACAGCTGGGGTTTTTGTCGATTTTGATCCCGTTAACGCTGAATATGAAGTAATTTCTTATGATTCTGTCTTTGCATTTGGTGCCGGAACAGACCGGGAACACGGCCAGTCTTTCTTAGTCTGCAATAACGAAATAATGTCGTATCGTTTTGCTGATGGCACTTTTACCGCTCTGGCCCCTGATCCGGGTTCCGCCAATTGGATTACCTGGTCTTCTGCTGCCTGGGAATATGGCTCCATGTCGGTTTGGGGTTGTTATAC
>RZYD01000218.1 GCA_009930445.1 Bacteroidia bacterium
TGGGTGCAAACCTACAAAGGGACTTTTTTCCCTATCCGTTTTAAACCAAGCTTAAACTAGCTCTTAGAGCTCCTACAAATCATTTTTCCATTTCAGTCTCGCCCATTGATACTGATAACGCTTTTATCGCTTCCATATCGAATTCATCCTCAATTAGCTTTTCTGTAAAGTCATATTCTCCGTAAAAATTTATGTGCTGCCAGTGAATGATGGAACCATTTTTGAGAGAGTTTATTATTTTGGTTTGCAGTTCCGGGTCTTTCTCTTTGGCGATTAGGTCTGAGAAATAAAGATAGTTCCAGCAGATGATCGAATTTTGGATCAGGCGAAGGGCGTTGCTGGCAATATCCTGCTCTTCTTTGGTAGCATAAAAATATTCGCCGCTGTTTCCAAAAAAAACTGCTTTTGAAAATTTGTTTGCGTTTTCCACTTTATTGAGTTGCTTTTCAATCTGTTGTCGCAAGCTAACATCATCGATGTAGTTGAGCAGAAATTGTGTCTTAATGATGCGTCCAAACTCTCTGAGTGCTTGATACAGTTTATGTTTGCGTGAATAGGATGTGAGACGTTTGAGTAGCTGAGATGCACTGACACGCCGCTCTTTAATGGTGATTATCAGACGAATCATCTGCTCCCACTGCTCTTCGATGATAGCGGTATTAACCTGTTTAACCGGCAAAAGCGTATAACCATTATCTCGATAAAGTTTTTTAGGCTCGAATGCATAAAGCTGCTGGTCTTTGAAATTCTTGATCCGTGGTGCAAACGAGAATCCAAGCAAATGGGTCAGTGCAAATATCACTTCACTATACCCAAACGTATCTGTCGAGTGGATATCGCTTTGAATTACCTCTTGATGCATCAAACCGTCAATGACATACGCCGCTTCCCGCTCGCTGGCATTGATCACTGTCGTATAAAACAGCCGGTGCGATTCATCCACAAAACTGTACCGGCTTACCCCTCTGCCCAATCCGAAGTATTTGAATGAATAGCCCGAATTGAGTGAATCGACGCTGAGATTAAATTTCTGGCCGTCACTGGCGGTATGATTTTTATCGGGATTGGCTCGAAAGAGTTTAGGAAGATTAAGTGTTTCCATAAACGCGAGTACGGCATCATTGGCTTCTTGAAGCATATCGGGTGAGAGATACCATGTACGAATATGATCGATGTCGTGTACTGATATGCCTTTTGAGATCTTTGCCATTTTTGGGATACTGATATTGCATCCATACCCGATAATGGAGGCGTAGAGGGCATTAGATTTTGGGGCACGATGGTGCAGCGTCCTTGTATGATGGTAAAACTTTACACCAAATATAGCTAGCCTATCGATTTGACGAAGCACATCAATGAGAGGGATGAATTTTTCTTTTGGCAGATAGGCATTTAATCCATCATCCTCTTCACGCTTTTCAAGTTTAGGGGTATGTACAATAAACGATCCATCTCCTTTGGCATGGAAAAAGCTGTTAATCCCTTTGATAACATTATTGTTGACGTTGCGGTAGATTCCATCAAGCTCACCTCTTAGGTCATTAAGTACACCGATTGAAGATTTAAGCTTATCCATTCCATAGCGCTTGAGATAGAGCTCTTTCATTCGGTTGTATTCGCCAATATCAATCAGATAATCGTTAAACGCACGGTAGCGATAAGAGTTTTTGAGATTAAGTGATCCTGATTTGATCCCCTCTGCGATGGCAATGAATAGAAACATCTTGTAGAGCGATATCCGAAACGGTTCGTCTGTGGTACTTTGAAGTAGAGAGTTTTTCTCCTCTTCGCCCAAAAACTCCATTGGTAGTTTTACTGTGACGTTTCCTCCAGTTGTTGTGAAGAAGGCAATCGCTTTAAGCAGTGACTTATCTGATTCTTTCTCATCAAACTCCAATGCTTTAATGATATCGGAGACCCGATTTTGAAGTTTACGGGAGCGCTCTTCAAGTATAGCGTGATAACCAATATGATCTTCCAATTCATCATGTGTATCCAGATACTGTTTTTTTTCTTCTTCATCGGCAATCATAGCTTCGACTTGGACACTGATAAGGCGAATTTTTTCATCCGAACCGATATCAGAAGCGAGCATTTTTTTAATGGAGTGTAGTTTGGGGATTAGGCGGTTTTTGAGAAGATCGGCGATTTCAACAGAAGCTTTTGAGCGCGACTGCCTCTGAAGGAAATAGGCATTCTGATGTTCACGTAGAGCGGAGAGTTTGGCACTTTGAACCGATTGAACCAGTATCTCGCAGAGCTGATCGCTCCGTATTCTTGTCTGATGTGCAACGAAACAGATTAGATCGAACTGCTGTTTGTGTTTTGCCTTTCGCAGTATTTGGTGCACATCGCTTTTTTCTACCCACTGCGCATAGTGGCGTGCAGTATTCTCTTCTAGTCCGATATCGCGGATAATATCGCTTAATGAGGTATGTATATTACGGAGTGTCTCATAAGTACGGACTTCTTCTTTGATCTTCGAAGGCTTGAGTGAATGGGAAAACTTCTTAAATCGTGCAATAGTGTAGCGACCTGGCAGGGTTTCATCAGTTTGTAAAAAAAGCTCTAGCGGTTGCAGTGCCATATGAGCCGAATATGATTTCAACCTTTCGAAGATATTTGCTCGATGCGTATTCATTGCTTCAGTGATGATTTTGGAAAGAAAAGTATAAGATGGTACTTCATATCGATAACCAATAGCCGATTCGACCAGTGCATAGAATACTGCTTTGGGTGTAGAGAGCCCAACGATAAGCCTTTGAGACTCATTGATCAATTTTTGTTTGAGATATTCGTCCGGTGCCATATAGCCGAAATGTTCACGGATGATTTTTTTGTAGAGGGCAATGGTATTTTTTGCTGATGAAATATCATCAATCTTTAGATCATAGCGTCTTGCAATATAGTCAATATCGTTTTCATGAAACATGCTCGGTTCATAAAATGAACGTGTCACTTTAAAATATCCGAACATCGCTATGAATCTCGCCTTATTGATAGCTTTGTCAATGGCAACCATCTGACGTTCAATTGGAGGTGGTAATGAAAAAACTTCTTCCCTCGATTCATTATTAAGAACCAGAGGGGTTTCAAACTCTTTTTTCTGAGAGTAGCTAAGGATTTGAATAAGTGGCATTATGACCTCAGTATTTTTACTATTTTAACGACCATTAGTTTACAATAATGTATACAATTAAATAGGTCAGATATATAATATTGATATTATGCTAAAATAATAAAATATTTGCTATTTCATAGCAATAAAGGAATTTTGATGGTTTTTGGCTATATCCGAGTCTCAACAGAACAACAATCTTTGCAAAATCAAAAACACAAGATCCTCGAATACGCCCAACAGCATAAAATACTGATTGATGAATTGATCGAACTGGAAATATCTTCCAAGAAAAGTCAAAAAGAACGAAAGATAGATATACTGCTTGATAAGTTGAAAGATGGCGACACGCTCATTTGCACCGAGCTCTCCCGTCTTGGACGAAACATGTTGGAGATACTCAATCTGGTAGAAAAATTCAATCAGCACAAGATTAAACTTGTTTTTACCAATCAGCCTGAACTCTCCACTAATCAGAATGAAGCGCTATCAGCATTACTACTGGCTATCTATGGTTATTTTGCGCAGACAGAACGGGAGATTATCAGTGAGCGTACTAAACAAGGATTATCGGCCGCACGAGCTATGGGGAAAGTTCTTGGGCGTCCAAAGGGATCTAAAAATAAATCCCGCATACTAGATCCCCACAAAGATGAGATCACTCGACTTCTTTCTATTGGTGTTAGCCAGAGCAGTGTTTTAAAAATCATCAATGCGAAACTTGATAAATCGATATCTATGACCGCATTAAGGTATTTTCTCTCAAAAGAACTCAAATAAAAGGTTGTCACTTGACAACCAAATGGTTTTGTCGATATACTAACGAATATAAGGAATACTATGTCAAACAGACCAAGACATCCTGATAAGGATATTGAAGCTGCCATTGCTCATGCTGAAGAACTTTGGATGGACAGTAAAAAAGAGAACTGGCAAAACTCATGCATGGGGATTACTTTTGTGTCCTTATAATGATAATGCCTGCAGAAATGGGATCTTTTGCCAAATAAGTATATGGTCAACACCTAAAAATCCTCAAAACCATGCAAGAGATTTAAAGAGGCATGTAGATGGCTGTATTAAAGCCAAAGAGGATAATGAAAATAAAGGAGATTCCGATGCGTGAATACGAATTCGAACTTTTGTTCAAAGTAAATTCTAGCGAAGAGATGAACGTTCTCATCGATCGACTCTATGAAGCCGGATGCGATGATGCTTTGATTGGAAGCGGTAAAAGCGGTGTTATCGGTCTATCGTTTACACGTGAAGCAGCCAGTGCTGCAGAAGCATTTGAGAGTGCCATCAAAGATGTCAAAAAAGCAATCCCTACTGCATCACTCATGGAAGCAAAGCCTGATTTTGCAGGAGTCACTGATATCGCTGAGACCATCGGATGTTCTCGTCAAAACGTTCTCAAAATATTTGCGTCGAGTGAAGCACCCATGCCAATTCATTCAGGCAATACATCCCTTTGGCATTTGAGCGAAGCGTTAAAATGGTTGAATGATGGAAAAAGAGCTGAGAGATACAATATCCCGGAATGGAAAATCGATGTTGCGACGATCGCAAAAGAGATTAATTTTGCAGTTGAAGCGATGAGAATGCCTGCACACACGTCGATTA
>RZYD01000219.1 GCA_009930445.1 Bacteroidia bacterium
CGCATAGTACCCATGAATAAATAACGTAGTATCGGAACCGATATTCCCGGTGTAAATCAGATCGGCATTAACATCCAGATGATTTTGAGTCATATTCCATGACGTATTGGCGCATAAATTTCCCAATTCTTCTCCGTTCACCATAAATTGATCGATTGTTAAATCACTAATGAAATTGGGGGTGTCAAAGATTCCTGTTAGGTCTGCTTCACCATTCATCAGGCCGCGAATTCGAATTTCCTTCGGGAGGAATAGATCCATTAAAGTGAGATCCAGCTGCGCAAATGCGATCTGCAGTGTATCGGTGGGTTGTTTTGAAACCGTTCCATTTAGACGAATTCCCTGACTACTGCTCGCAAACCCCACATTTTGAAATTTGTATCGCTCTGGTTCAATTGTGATTTTATTTTCTTTATGGAAATTCCATGTCGTATCATTGATCCGAAGGTTGTTTTCTGTTATTCCCAATACAAATGTAGGATAATCAGAGAAGGAGGCATAGGCGGTAATAAAACCTTTTGTGTGGTCTTTTTTAATAAAATCATCATAGTCCAGCCTTATTCTTATGGAATCATTTGCCGCTAAACCAGAAATCATGAAATTTTGGATACTGAGTGGCAGTGAGTCCTGAGCGGAGGCTTCCATCAGGATGATTTCATCCGAACGTATTGTCAAATTTCCCTGCAGGGTGTCGATATTGGCGATTATGTCTACATTATCTATGGTAACCCCCCCCGCAGTCATTTTACGGGCTTGAAGGGTGCTTTCCAGCCGTTTTTCTTCATTGTTGAAAAATACAGTTAGCGATGTACCCGCTGCGATCCGCAGCGCGGGAAAGAAAATCCTTGCAAGAGGATCAATCTCCTGAATTTTAATCCGGGTTACAAATTGATCCCCGTTATCCCGAATCGAAATTTGGGTTGTACTGTCGGAAGATAATTGGGGTGTTAATCGCTGAATATAACAAGTAATTAAGGCCGGAAAATCCTGATAGGGAATATTCCCGGCAGCAAATAACGCAAGAAAATCAGAATTCAGCGTTACCTCTTTATTGTAGTAAGCACCTGCTTTTGTGCTCACTTGTTCCAGCATAAATTCATGAATATACAATGTATCGTGTTTCTCCGTATAGGTTGTGTGGAGTGCCGATAGTTTTCCGTTCAATTCGTCCGGATGAAAGCCGTTGGTCTGTGCATAGAGGGTGGTTGAAACTTTGGCCATGTGGTTGCTGTCGGTAAGATGCAAACCAAATAAGTCCATATCCTTGATGTCAACAGTGAGGTTAGCATAAGGCGTTTCTCGTTGTAAATCAACGTTTCCGCCAATTTCAACGCGGCCTAATTCGTCGCGGATGCTAATAGTCCCATTGGCTGTGTTTTCAATAAATTTGCTGTTGATAGTAATCTCAGTAAATTGGTTGCCCATAAATCCCAGTGAATCAATGGATCCGGTTAAAGAAACCTGCATGGTGGCAGGATCAATTCCTTTTCCATCAATTTCCATAGTTAGATTGAACTGATCCAATAGGTTCTGCTGTTGCAGGATTACCCCTGCATTTATCCCTTTCCCTTTAATACGGCCTTTGTATTCCAGTTTATTGGTTAAAGAATTTTGATGCAACCGGATATTCGCGGAGGCGGTTCCAAGATTGGTTTTTACATTAGCCCTGGAGATAAAATCAGTCAGGGTTCCTGTAAATGAACCGGTTAATGCAACGTATTGTAATGAATCAAGAACCTCGGGAAGGGAAAGATAGGAGGTACCTTCGGTGGCAGGTAGCGAAAACCCGCTAATATCGGTTGGTGTTGTAAATAATTCATCAACCTGAAAGGTAAACCGGGTTTGGTCGATGTACGGTAAACCCAAAATAGAAAAATCAGTCAGAAGACGTGTGTGTGTCCCGGCAATTAATTCCAGGTTTTTCCCGTTTAAATCACTTACAGGTCCGCTGATATCCCCCTGAATCCAAATAAAATCCTTTATCCCCTGCAGGTTTGGAACAAAAAATACAAGGTCGTCCAACGCGAACCTTGATAAGCGGAATTTGCCTTGTATGGGTACTGAATCAATAAAATATTGAAAATCCGACAGGGTCTCAAAAAGGAGTGCAAAGTCAAAATCCAGATCAGAATGCGCGGTTTTTATTCTAACCTGATTCATCGATATTTCCGATGAGGATAGCGTGAAGTCGCCGGAACAGGCAGAAACTGTGAGTCCACTTATTTCTTTGAATTCCAGATGTTTGATGTTTGCTGTGATCAACGAATCTGTAACTAAAACACTTTTTATTTCTCCGGTCACTCCGGATAAAACTGTATGGTTCCAGTCGATTCCTGCCGGGATGGGGATTTTGTTAAAATTTCGGTTTTCGACGTGTGAACCTGCAAGCGAAACCCGGTCGATCCCGATAGACCAGGCTTTGCCGGGTTGCGTAACCCCAGTCGTGTCTGTATCAGAAAACTGAAGCAAAAATTTATCCAGGTTGGAGGATGAATCGCCTGGGAAAATATGTACGTTGAAAAGTAAGCTGTCGGCTGTAATGGCACCAATTTGAATGTGTCTTTTTTTTCGACTGAAGTGGAGTCTTTTTACCTCTAGCTTTTTCACCGCCGCGATGGTGTTTTCGTTGATGTCCTGAAAGTTGAACCCTTGCACTTTTAGCGCCAGACCGGGCGAAATGGCAATACGTTCGATGGTAATATGGGTATTAAAGCGCTGACTTAGGTAAGATGCGGAAAAAGAGGCTAATTTTGACTGCACTGCAGGGAGCGTGAGTAAAGAAAATAGAATGGTCAGGGTAAGTATTAGATACCCTAACGTGTTAAAAACTATTTTCCAACCTCTTTTTTTAATAATTTTGTCCTCCTGATCGGTTTAAAAACGGTATGAAGATAAACATTTTAGGTATAGAATCCTCGTGTGATGACACCTCTGCAGCAATTCTAAGCAATAATTTATTGCTGTCGAATGTTATTGCCAGTCAGGATGTGCACAGGAATTATGGCGGTGTGGTTCCGGAGCTTGCTTCCCGGGCCCACCAGCAAAATATTATCCCTGTAATCCATGAGGCGCTAAAAAGAGCAAATTTAAATAAAAATCAATTACATGCTGTAGCCTATACCCGGGGCCCGGGTCTTCTTGGGTCGTTGCTTGTGGGAACCTCTTTTGCCAAAGCTTTCGCCTATGGATTGGGGATTCCATTAATCGACGTGGATCATATGGATGCCCATATCCTATCTCACTTTATTGCTACCCCTGACTTACCTTTTCATCCACCGGAATTTCCTTTCCTTTGCCTGACCGTTTCCGGCGGACATACACAAATTGTTAAGGTGAACAGCCCCTTCGACATGACCATCATTGGGCAAACTATCGATGATGCTGCCGGAGAAGCTTTTGATAAAGCAGCTAAAATCATGGGGCTTCCATATCCGGGTGGGCCTCATATTGACCGGCTGGCAAAATTGGGTAACCCTAAGGCCTTTCCATTTCCCCATCCTAAGGTTCATAACTTCGATTTTAGCTTTTCTGGTTTAAAAACTTCGTTTCTCTATTTTATTCGTGATGCCCTGAAAAAGGATCCCGGATTTATCGACCATAATCTGGCTGATTTGTGTGCCTCAATCCAATCCACTATCGTTGACATTCTTCTCAAACAATTTATTTCAGCGGCTAAAGCCACTGAAATAACCGCTGTTGCTATTGCCGGAGGGGTAAGCGCAAATTCCGTATTACAACAAAAATTACGCGAAGCTGCGCATCGACACCATCTTGCGGTCTTTATTCCCAGATTTGAATTTACTACCGATAATGCAGCGATGATTGCGATTACCGGATATTTTAAATACCTTGAAAATCAATTTGCCTCCGCCGACGATGTGCCCTATTCCAGAACCCGGCAGAAACAGAAAAGAAAAATATAAACTAATACTCCGATTATGAAAATACGCATTTTTTTATTGATGATTTTTGTGCTTTCAATTCTTTCTCTCCATGCACAAAAACGAACCATGTCGCCGGAAGATTTGTGGCGGATGGGCCGCGTAAGCGATATTCAGCTTAGTCCCGACGGAAAAACCGTTTTATATGGGGTAACGCAGTATGATCTGAAAAATAATTCAGGCGATCGTAACCTTTTTACCCTATCGGTAAAAGGCGGAACTCCTGAATTGATCACGAATTTTAAGGGAAGTGAATACAATGGGGTTTGGTCTCCTGACGGAAAAACCATTGGTTTTATCTCTTCAGAGAATGGCTCATCACAGATTTGGGAGACGACAACCGACGGCAAAATTAAGCGCGCCATCAGTGATGAAGAGGGGGGAATCACCGGTTTTTCCTATTCTCCATCCGGCGATAAAGTGCTGTTTGTGAAAAGTGTAAAATTGGAAAATACACCTCGTGATATTTATAGTGACCTGCCCGATAATACTGCGAAGATTTTTGATGACCTGATGTATCGCCATTGGGATTCATGGCATGATTATGCCTATAATCATATTTTTATCGCGGATTATGAAAAGGGGAAAATCAGTAATGTCAAAGATATTATGTCAAATGAACGCTACGATAGCCCGATGAATCCCTGGGGGGGTATGGAACAAATTGACTGGAGCCCGGATGGGAGCTATATCGCTTATACCTGTAAAAAATTGAAAGGTAAAGAATATGCGGTCAGCACCAATTCTGAAATTTGGCTCTATAATACAAAAACAGGAAAAACCCGGAATCTAAGTCAGG
>RZYD01000220.1 GCA_009930445.1 Bacteroidia bacterium
TTACGGGCGTAGCTTTTTCTCGTGTCGGTTTTGTTAAGGATACCGTTGCAATTTCTCCTGATGAGCTGTATTTTAATGTGATAAAAATCACTAATCTGTCAACATCCGGTCAAATGATCCGATTAGCGGTGACCTTGCCCAACGAATGGAAACTGATGTCGGAGGTACCGGTTTGGATTGAATTACCCGAAGGAAAAACCAAACCCATCCCTTTGCGGATTACAATTCCCAAAACAGCACCGGCCGGCTTGTATTACCCGGTGATTTGCCGGATATTCACTCCGGATAACGGCGTGATAGCTTCCGATACTTCCTGCGCGGTTGTGTATGCAAATCGTTCCTGGAATTTATCTGTAGAACAAAGTACGGTCTATTTTCAACCCGGCAGAATCGATGCTCCTTTTTCATTTTCGGTTGAAAACAGGGGAAATATCACTGAAGAAATTGTACTGGAGTATGAAGTTTCTGAACAACTGAAGCTTGCTTCCGGCATGAACAAACCCGCCGGAAAGATTACACTGGCGCCCCGAAGCGATACTACGCTGAATTATTCGGTTCTTTGCAGCAAATATTATTTGGTAACTCCTTTTAACAATGGGCAGGTTACGCTAACCGCCGCAACAGATTTGGCTAACAAAAAGCAGCAATTCAAATATATCCGGTTACCTGCTGAATACGATAACTACGATAACGCCCGAATTCTTCCTTTAAATGTAATCGGAACTCAGGTACGAATGTATAACACATTTACGCTTCCAATGGTAACTACTTTTTTGCGTGGCCGGATTCCTGTGAAAAAAAACCAGTCGGTAGGTTACAGGATTTATACCCGTGATATTCTTAAAGTTACTGATTTCTGGCAGGAAAACGACCTCGAACTTTTTTATCGTACGCGCAATTTTGAAGGGGGTTTTGGATCCTCTTCCACGCATCTGGCTAAAAACCTGTTTTTGCGAAATGGCTTGTATGCCGAATACGAGCAAGCAATGGGGAAATATAACATACTTTATGGATTTATCAACCGTGGCATAATCGATCGCAGTTCCGGATATGCGCTTGGCCATGAACTCACCGTAAACAATTTCACCATGCTAAACAGTGCCGGCTATTCAAATAATGCAATTTTAAAGGCGGTTACCAAAAGTGTCAGAAGCCAGACTGCTCTGACTTTTGCGCCCCGGAATACCATCAACTATCAGGGAACTTATTATCAAACACTTAATTCGGGAACCGAAGGGGCTGATGCAACGAATTACGAACATCGGATGAACTACAATGGCACGCTTACCAAGCGCATTACCCTTAATGGTTACAACGAATATCGATCGTTGCTTTCCGGTGTGAGTGCACTTCGTATGAACAGTATCCGCACTTCAGCAAGTGTTGGTTATGGAAAAAAGGGGGGAAGTGTTTCCGGAATTTTTGCCTTAATCAGCAATGAACTGGGTTCGCCTGAGGCTGAAAGCCCTGAATTGAAAACGGATAAGGTTCAGTATACCCTTCAGTTTGCCCTCCCGTCAATATACCGAACCCGCCTTATTGCCGGAAGTGGTTACAGTCATCTCCTGCAAAAGAACGCTGGTACCGCACTTTGGGAGAGTAACGAGTATAACTTGTTTGTTAAAAGTGCTATGAACAGTACACGATTGCAATACCGGGCAACCATTCAGCTGGGCTTTCTCGATGCTGTTATCAGTACCCATGCCCTGAAAAGAAAGCTGCAAAAGCTGGCCTTGTTGAACATTTCCCGCAAAGCAGGGCAGCATAGCGGATATGCATTGAATATTAATTATTCCGACGGGATTATCCTGGGTGTAAATTTTAACCGTGCCCTGGAGGAGCGTTTTACGGCTTCGGTAAATTTCCGGCAGGCGTTGTACAAAGAATTTCTGGCGCTGAATGTTTCAGCCGGATATGACCATTCCACACTCCGGCGCGATGCCCTGATGCTGAATGCTGCACTGGAAGGCACGCTGGATAATCAGCTTGATATGCGTATACGCTCTACTTTTCGGTCGGACAATAAAAGTATTCTTTCTTTTTCTTCCATAGAGGCATCGCTTAGTAAAGGGTTTGACATTGGAAGAAGAAAAACGGAATTTTATGATTTGACTCTTGTTTGTTTTAAAGATTTAAACGGAAATGGGAAAAAAGAGGTTAGAGAGCCGGGTGCCGATAACCTTCAGGTGTCGGTAAAACTGGTTCGGGAGGATCCGCTTTTTGATCAGGCCGGTCATTATGTAAAATTCAAAAATGTAGCCTTGCTTTCCGGAAAAGAGGGCACTGTGGAGGCCCGTTACCTTCCGGCAGGGGAATACGAAATTCATCTCCTTCCCCTTGCTGACATGGGTGGTTTTTTTAACTTCTCCGGGGCACATCAAACCCTTTATCTGAAAGAAAACAAAACACTTTTTGTCGCTTTTATTCAGGCGGCCAGAATTTACGGCGTAGTGGAAGCCCGAAAAAGCAGCTTTTCGCAAACGGGTATCGTCGACCTTGGAAACATCCGGATTACAGCCCGCGATGAAGAGGGAAATGCCTACAACGTGCTTACTGATAAATCGGGGAATTTTACCTTGTATGTGCCGAAAAATCGCAGCTATGTGGTATCGGTGAACGAAGTTTTGGCCAAAAGTTTTATCCTCCGGGAAAATAATATTGCTGTATCGATGAAAGCGAAGGACAAGGAAGAGGTGAATTTTATTTTTGAAGAGAAAAAAAGAAGAATCAATTTTTAAGGAATTAACATTCGATGAGATTTTATATCTTTAACTTTTTATCGACAGTTTGTGAAATGCACATGTAGCTATATTGCATCCGGAATCAGGGTATTATTTATAGCCACATGCGCCAATGAAATCTAAAGGATGAAAGTATGAAAGCAAAAAATCGTTCCCTGTTCAGTATCGGGCTTTTTATTTTGATATTTTTGATTTGCACGATCCCTTCTGCCCGGGCACAACGTTTTGAAGTGGCTCCGACACGGTTGAATTTTAATCTTGAACCGGGGCAAAACGGACAGATGATGTTAAATGTTAAAAACCATACCGATAAGAAAAAAACCTATTTGTTGTCGTTATCTGACTGGGAAGTGACCGAATCGGGCGCTGTCAATTACCTGAATCCGGGCACCAGTAATAAATCGTGTGCTGACTGGATTACCCTTAATCCGCCATTCTTTGAACTTCAGCCTAACGAAAGTAAAAAAATTGCTGTGATTCTTCGCGTTCCGGATACCCCGGAGGCCAATGCCACAAAATGGACTATGCTTTTTGTTCAGGAAGCGAAAGAACAAAACGAAACGGCTGCTGCTGATAAAGGCACAAAGGCTGGTGTTACCGTGAATCCCAGTGTAGGCGTGTATATTTTTCAGTCTCCGGCCTCCTATAATAATGTGGCTGCCCTTATTCAGAATTTTCGTGAGGTGGAGAAAGGGAAAATCGTGGCTGCCGATGTAAAAAATATGGGGGATGTGATTGTTCAGGGGAAGGTATATCTTATTGTTTCCGATCTGCAAACCGCCGAAGAATACCAACTGGAACCCCGTGAATTTACCCTCTTGCCGGGAGTAACCAAAACCATTCAGCTCAGCTTGCCCGATTCCATGGCTCCCGGTCACTATACCCTCACGGCTGTGCTCGATTATTCGCCCGACAAAGACCTCGAAGGGGTTATTATGGATTATGAAATTAAATAACTATGCCGCATAAAACTATTCCCGCATTCGCACTTTTTCTGATGCTACACGCCGGGCTGCTGGCGCAAAGCGATAAAGATACCGTTTTTTACGACGATGGCGTCTCGCCGAAATACATCTATGAAGTACTTGTCGACGGAAATCAAACGCTTCGCCATGGGGCCTTTATCTTTTATTATCCCGATGGTGTTTTGCGGCAAAAAGGCGAATATGTTCAGGATAAAATTCATGGAACCTGGCATCTTTATAATCGTTATGGTGTGGTAAATCAAATTGTTAATTATAATTATGATGTGAAAGAAGGGCCTTTTGGCATCTATTATCCCAATGGGGAAATTAAACAACAAGGGCAATATCTTAATAATGTAATCCATGGCGAATTAACGACTTACTATGAAGACGGAACGCTTCAGGAAGAAGTTAATTATCTCGAGGGGCAGCTTAATGGACTGGCTGTCGGCTACTATCCCAACGGAAACAAACGGTTTGTCAGATTCTATAAAGGTGGATCGGTTCACGGAACGTTTGAGTCATGGTTTGAAAATGGTTTCCCCCAACTACTAACCTCTATGGTGGATGAAAAGTACGATGGGGGATACCGCGAGTTTTATGAAAATGGAGCGTTAAAAAAATCAACAACCTATTCCAACGGCGTTGTCGACGGCGACTATACTACTTTTCATTCCAACGGACAAAAGGATGTGGTCTGTTTTTACAAAAAGGGTGATATCCACGGAAACTATTTTCGTTATTACGATAATGGACAGCTTCGCGAGAAAAGTAAATTCCGCCTTGGGATAAAAATTAAGAAAAGCACGTTGTTTTACCCCGATGGGGCACCGTATATTTTCGGTCAGTTTAAGAACGACCGGTACGAAGGCGTCTGGAATATTTTTTATCCCAACGGCAAAACAAAACAAACCGGCCTGTATGAAGCCGGACTCGCTCAGGGCGAATGGTTTTTTTATTATGATAACGGACAGCTTAAAATGCATGGCTTTTATGTCGACGATAAGGAACAGGGTTTATGGACTACGTAT